>DASRZD010000018.1:0-8361 GCA_035686805.1 Armatimonadota bacterium | reverse complement strand
AAATCCGAAAGCCGAGCGGCTGTCACGCAGGAACAGGAAACTGCCGACTCCGATTGCGCTCCCTTTGATAAAGTCCCTGCGGGTAATCTTTGGTGACATGGCATCCTCCAAATGGTCAATGGTTGATGGCCAATGGTCAATGCTGTCATGGACCGTTGACCATCTAGCCATCCGTAGGTTCGATGCTCGATGGGAGGATCCCTCCGTCGGTTGGGCATCAATGCCAGTTCTGAGGACCCTTTCGCACATCGAGCCAGTAGTCAGCCCGTGCGATGTGGGTGTCTTTGCAGAGAATGATGATTGAGTCTCGGCTGCGCGCCCCGCGGATTATGCGATGGCCTTCCTGGGAGCGGCACAGGTGTATGTGGCATGCACAGATCGGAAGGTCGGAGATGTTGTAGCCGTATATATTGGGCCAGGTAAGCCATTGCTGGCCGACAAGCGGGTAGTAGACGTAGCTGCACCCGCTGGAGATCCCATTTTGCTTCTCCCAGGCGAAGGTGAAGTCGTCCCAAGTGGCGTTGTATGTATTGTTATAGATACCCGGGTCGGATGGGCAGATGAAGAGTTCAGGCGAGCGGACGTAGGTCGGGTAGAGCCTGCCCAGGAACACGGGTGCGATGTAGTCGCTGTCGTAGTCCTGGCAGTAGATCTCGAATGCCATGCCTAGTTGTTTCAAGTTGTTCATACACTTCGTCTGGCGGTTTTTTTCTTTTACCGATGCGAAGACCGGGAATATGAGCGCCGCCAGGATAGTGATAATCGCCATCACTACAAGCATCTCGATCAGTGTGAAGCCTTCTCTTTTTCTCATCTTGGCTAACCCTCACTAACTAAGACTCATTTTTCCGCGAAAAAGTTGTTGCCTTTTCCTATTGCAAAATCGGAATCGTTTGCGTCATAATCTACCGGTTTGTCAAAAACGGAAGGAGCAGGTAAATGGTTGAAATACCACGCCCTGAGCATCCGAGGCCGGACTTCGAGCGCAAGTCATGGCAGAATCTGAACGGCGAATGGGAGTTCGAGGTTGATTCGTCCAAGTCGGGGCTTGAGAAGGGTTGGCATACGGGGCATGATTTTTCCCGTCGGATCAAGGTCCCGTTTTGCCCGGAGAGCAAGCTCTCGGGGATCGGCGAGACCGATTTTCTGGAGGCGGTCTGGTATCGGCGGGCATTCAAGTTGGACAGCGCTCTGCAGGGAAAGCGGATTATCCTCCATTTCGGGGCCGTGGACTATGATGCTCGTGTCTGGGTAAACGGCATAGAGGTCACTCATCACCGGGGCGGATATACCCCGTTCTCGGCGGACATCACTCATGCACTGACAGCCGGAGAGAATGAGCTGGTTGTCTACGCGGAGGATGATACTCGCTCAAACGATCAGCCGAGCGGCAAGCAGAGCCATCGGCTCAATTCCTATGGATGTATGTACACTCGGACGACCGGCATCTGGCAAACGGTGTGGCTGGAGGCGGTTGCCGATACTTATGTCAACTCGCTGGTAACCTGGCCCGATGCGGTCAATGGGCGAGTCTCAGTGGAGATGGGTGTTCGGAATCCGGCGGCCGGGCTTGCACTTGAAGTCTCTGCGTTGGCCGATGGGAAGTCGGTCGCGGAGCAGAAACTGGGCTATCCGGGCGCGCAGAACGTCGTGACTCTGGATATCCCAAATCCGGTGCTCTGGGAGCCTGGGAAGCCGTTCTTGTATGATCTGAGCATCAAGCTGCTGGATGGCGGCAGCAGAGTCATTGAGGAGGTCTCGTCCTACTTCGGGTTGAGGGATGTGCGCATCGAAGGCGACCGGATTCTCATCAACGGCAAGTCCGTGTTCCAGCGGCTGATCCTGGATCAGGGCTTCTGGCCGGACGGAATATATACCGCTCCATCCGACACGGAGTTGAAGGCAGACATCGAACGAAGTATGGCGATGGGCTTCAATGGCGCTCGGTTGCATCAGAAGGTCTTCGAGCCGCGAACTTTGTACTGGGCGGACAAACTAGGTTACCTTCTCTGGGGCGAGATGCCGGATTGGGGATGCGCAGTAAGACACCAGGCTCAGGCGCGGGAAAACTTCCTTCGGGAGTGGGCGGAGGCGGTCATTCGAGATCGGAGTCATCCTTCGATTGTGGCATGGACGCCGTTGAATGAGGCCCATTCGAATGGCGAGAGGTATCATCCGCTTTTCCTGACGGAGGTCTATCAGCTTACCAAGGACCTGGATCCGTCCAGGCCGATTGTGGATGCCAGCGGATACACGCACGTCAAGACCGATATTTGGGATTTGCACGATTACGACCAGAATGCGAAGACATTCGCCGAGCGGTATGACAAGTTCGGCGCTGATCCGAAGACGGAGACTCTTGCCCGCAATGATGCGGATCACGAGCCTCCTTATGCCGGTCAGCCGGTGATCGTGAGCGAGTACGGCGGCACATGGTGGAATCCTGAGCAGGCGGAGGATAAGGCATGGGGCTATGGAGATCGCCCGAAGGACGAGCAGGCGTTCATCGAGCGGTTTGCAGAACTGGCGAAGGCTCAGTTGGATAATCTGCACCTGGCGGGGTTCTGCTACACTCAGCTTACGGACGTGGAGCAGGAGGTCAATGGGCTGTATACCTCTGATCGGAAGCCGAAGTTTCCGCCCGAGGTGCTGAGACCGGCGATCGAGCGCAAGGCGGCAATCGAAAGGTGAAATCAAAGACAACAGACAGTAGACTAGAGACTACAGACTGTCCGGAGTCTACTGTCTGCTGTCTGTCGTCTGTTGTCTAAGCGATTTTCTCGGAGATTGCCTTCGCCTGGGAGAAGAGGAGGAGATAGTCCCTTCCGCCTGCCTTCGAGTCCGTCCCCGACATGTTGAATCCGCCGAACGGGTGCGCGCCGACCATCGCCCCTGTGGACTTCCGGTTGAAGTACAGGTTGCCGACGTGGAACCTATCCGCCGCAGTCTCCATCTTCTTGCGATTGGTCGTATAGGCCGAGCCTGTCAGCCCATACTCCGTGCCGTTGATGATATCCAGCGCGTCGTTGAAATCCTTGGCCTTGATGACCACAAGCACCGGCCCGAAGATCTCCTCCTGGGCGATGACGGCGTCTCGGTCTACGTCGGCGAAGACCGTCGGCTCGATGAAGTATCCGGGGCGATCCATCTGCTTTCCGCCGATGAGGAGCTTGCCTTCTCGGCGGCCGATCTCGATGTAGTTGAGGATCGTGGACATGGCATCCATGCTGATCACCGGGCCCATATAATTCGTGCGCTCGCGAACATCACCGACGGTTACGGCCTTCGTCCGCTCGACGAGCCCTGATACGAACTCATCGTAAACGTCCTTTACGACTACCGCCCGGGAGCATGCCGAACACTTCTGGCCCGAGTAGCCGAACGCTGAGATCGCGACTCCCTCGATGGCCGCCTGGAGGTTGACCTCGTTGTCCACGATGATGCCGTTCTTGCCGCCCATTTCGGCGGCGACCCGCTTGATCCATATCTGGCCGGGCTGTTGGCGAGCGGCGTGCTCGTTGATGCGGAGGCCGACTTCCTTCGAGCCGGTGAATGAGATGAACCGGGTCTTCGGGTTGCAGACCAGCGCTTCGCCAAGCTTGCCTCCAGGGCCGGTGACGAGATTGACTACCCCCGCGGGGAGACCGACTTCCTCCAGAACCTCCATGAACTTGGCGGCGCACCCGGGCGCCTGGCTCGACGGTTTCAGGATGACTGTATTTCCGGCTGCAAAGGCGCCCGTGGTCATGCCCGCCATAATGGCAACTGGGAAGTTCCAGGGTGGGATGACTATGCCGACGCCCAGGGGGATATACCTAAGCTCATTCTTCTCGCCAGGGTAGGGGGTGACAGGCTGCTCTCCGCCATATCTGAGGACCTCGTGGCCGTAGAATTCGATGAGGTCAATCGCCTCCGCGGTATCGGCATCACCCTCGACCCACGACTTTCCGGTCTCGAGGGTCAGCCATGCCGAAAACAAAGCCCTCTTCTCCCGTAGCTTGTCCGCGATCTTGAAGCAGAACTCGGCCCTCTTTTCGGCGGGCGTGAACCGCCAGGTCTCGAATGCCTTCAGCGCAGTTTCGACTGCCTTGCCTCCGATCTCCGGCGTGCCGAGCTGGAACAGGCCCAGGACCTCCTCGGGATTCGATGGGTTGTGTGACGCAAATTGATCCGGTGCTTTGAGATGCTTGCCGCCGATGACGAGGTCGTATTCCTTACCATACCCCTTTTGCACTTCGGCCAGAGCTTTCTGCATTTCCTCCTGAGCTTCCGGCTTCGAGAAGTTCTGGAATGCCTCGTTGGCGAAATCGGGTCGCTTCATTACTGCCTCCATTCATGGGTGATAGGTGTTTGGTGCTGGGTGTTAGTTAAGTTCACTGCCGCTCAGTTTGTTTCCTCTATAAGGTCAAGTATGCGCTTTAGACCTCCGACCGGATAGCTGCCGAGATGGAGCCGCACGAACGGGCGTCCCTTGCTTAGAAGGGCGATGGCGTCGCCGGCGGCCTGGGCGTGCTTCAGGGTGCTGAAGGTATAGGGCTGGCCGGGGATGGGAACGTCCACGGGGTCGTCGGCGGTGAACTGGATGAACAGGCCGTTGTTCGGGCCGCCCTTGTGGAACTGGCCGGTGGAATGGAGGAATCGCGGGCCGTAGCCGAGTGTGACGGGAGCATGGCACTTCTTCTGAATGGCTGCCTGAATCTGCTTCAGGAGACCGTCTGCCTCATCTGACCTATCCAGGAAGGCCATGAGGGCGAAGTAGTTGCCAGTCTGGTACTGGCTGAGGAAGATAGGAATATCTTCCCAGTCCGTAATCCGTAATCCGCAATCCGTAATTGATCCTTTCAGAATATCGTTTGTTCTGTCCTTCGCCTCTTGCACGTTCGGTTGGTCGAAGGCATTTACTCCCAGAAGCGCGCTCGCAACCGCAGTCGCGAACTCCCAACGGAAGTACTCGCCGCCGAGGTCATAGGCGTCGTTCAAGTTGATCTGAACGGAGGGCCGGCTGTCACCTTGCTCATTCACGTACACAGTGAAGCTGTCGTCCCCCGAGTAGTCGCCGTCAATCGGGAGGATGCCGGTACCATGCTTGCCGGTGCTCTCGGCGACGAGTTGCTCAATCCAGGCGCCGAAGCTCCGAAACTCGGGGGAAAGGACCAGGGAGAGCTTATCCCGGCCCATCATTGCCAACTCGGCCATGATTGTGCCCAGGATGACTCCGGGATTCTGCGAGGGCTTGACCTTCCGACTGCATTCTTCCATCATGGCGGAGGCTCGGTTAAGGAGGAGCCTGATGTCTATGCCGATGATCGCCGCCGGCACGAGTCCAAAGTAGGAGAGGGCCGAATACCGCCCGCCGATGTCTGAGGGGTTTAGGAACACGCCGCGGAACCCAACCTTGTGAACCTCTTCTTCAAGCGGCGTGCCGGGATCGGTGATGGCGACGAACTGCTTGCCGGTCGCCTTCTCTCGGAAATAGCGATAGACCGAGGTAGTCTCGACCGTCGCCCCGGACTTGCCTGAGACGATGAAAAGGGTCTTGCTTACGTCTATCTTCTTCTCCAGGTTGAGGATGGTTTCGGGAACCGTGCTGTCGAGCACCATGAGATCGGGATAGCCCGACTTCACGCCGAATGTCAGCCGCGAGACCTCCGGGCACAGGCTGCTCCCACCCATGCCCATTAGGACGGCGTGCTTGAAGCCCTTCACCTCTTCGGCGAACTCCATGATGGCATCCGCCTGGTCGCTCATATCGGCAACGATACTCAGCCAACCTAACCGATCCCTGATCAGGTTTGCGCCTGCCTCATCCTGCCGCCAGAGACTCGCGTCCTTCTCCCAAAGCCTGCGGGAGAAATCCTGCTTGTCCAGAATCTGCAAAGTCCTTTGCACCCGCTCGGTGTATTGCCCTAGATCGAATTGCACTACAAGCTCCTCTGGATGTGTCGGACGTGTCTGACCTGTCGGACGAGTCGGACTTGTCCTAAATGCCGCAGGCAGTTTATCATACTGTAGCTTGGTTTTACAATGGAGGCCAACATGCGAATCGATGAGATCATAGGCGAGATACCCGCGATTGACATACACACCCATCTCGGCACTGGCGGGATGTGGCAGGCACGAGACCTGACCGATATCCTTTTCTATCACTGGCTGGGGACTGAATTGAAGAACGCCGGCTTCGTGGATCGCCCCGATATCGGCTTTCGGGAGAGGGTTCGGCTCGCAATCCCTTACTGCCAATCCATCCGGAACACCTCGAACTATTGGATGTTCACCGGCATTCTGAGAGACCTCTATGGCATAGAGGGCGGGCTGACCGAATCGAATTGGGAGTCGGCGTTCGATGTCGTCGCCGAGC
Organism: Armatimonadota bacterium; assembly: GCA_035686805.1. Classification (GTDB taxonomy): domain Bacteria; phylum Armatimonadota; class UBA5829; order DTJY01; family DTJY01; genus DASRZD01. The sequence goes on along the minus strand of DASRZD010000018.1, from coordinate 2,003 downwards.
GTGCGGAGGATTCATCCTGGGAGTTGGAGGTTCTCAGGCGCGCGAAGATCGAGAAGGCTGCGATTGAGAAGGGCTGCAAGCCGAGGGATGCTTCACCGTACTTCAACTATGCTTATGCCGAGTCGCTATATGGCGTCGGCCTACGTTCGCCGGAGACCCTGGAGAAGGCGGTCGGCAGCAAGGTGGAGACTGCCGGCCAACTCGATCAGGCGCTCGCTGAGACGACGAAACGATTGGTCGAGGAGCATCAGATCAAGGCTTTGCACGTCTGGCTGCCGGCGACCTGGCAATACACGACTACCCAGGAGTGCGATATTGATGGGCTGCTCTTTCATTGGATGGACGGCGATGTACTCTCCGATTATGAGCAGCACTGCCTGGCATCCTTTTCGGCGGATGTCATGGCCCGCGAGGCGGCGAAGTATGGGCTGGTGGTCCAGTTGTTCCACGGCTCGATCACATACGGCGGCGGGCCTCAAGTCGCCACGTGGCATCCTGATTTCCTGAGAACCGGTATTCTCCATGTAGCTGGGAATCCTGAGACTCCCTTCGATCTCTTCCTGGCCACTCGAAATGCGAGCCACGAGGCCGCCGGGATGGCGAGACAGTACCCGAACCTGATGGTCTCGGGTGGATGGTGGCATGGATTCACGCCCAGTACCCTGAGCGAGTTCTTCCGCGACCGCCTGGAAATGCTGCCCATGACCCGATGGAGCGCGTTCTACTCGGACGGGTATTGCGTAGAGTGGTGCTACGGGAAATTGCTGCTGGCGAAAAATCGGCTGGCAGTCGCGCTGAGCGATCTGGCGTGCGAGGGCCTGATAGGCGAATCAGACGTGGAGCCGATCGCCCGGGCAGTGCTTTACGACAATCCGAAGAGAGTGTACTTGGGGGAATGAATTGGAAAAGACGACCGTCAAGTGGGACTTGAGCGACCTGTATTCCGGAATGGACGATCCTCGCATCGAGGAGACGCTGGCGACTCAACTCAAGAGGGCTGAGGAGTTTGCCGTCCGGTTCAGGGGCAACATAGACAGTCCGGACCTGACTGCCGATATGCTGCGGGACGCGCTCGCGGAGTACGAAAGCATTCAGCAGGAGTTGGACAAGCCGCTGACCTATGCCTCCCTGCTTCATGCCGCGAACACGAGCGATCCGGCAAGAGGCGCTTTCCTGCAAAGGATGAGGGAGCGGACCTCGGATATCATCGTTCGGCTGGTATTCTTCGAGCTGGAATTGATGGCGGTTCCTGAGGAAGCGATTCAGAAGTTGATGACCGGACTGGAGCGATACCGGCACTACGTCTGGGCCGAGCGGCTGTTCCGCGACTACCGGCTGTCCGAGCCTGAGGAGAAGATCCTGGAGGAGAAGGCGAATACCGGGAGGCGCGCGTTCTCCCGGCTGTTCGATCAGACGGTCGCGAATATCCCGTTCAAGATGACGAGGGATGGCAAGGAGGAGACGCTCACTCTCCCTGAGGTTTTGAACCTCCTTCGTGATCCTGACCGGGAGGTCCGCCGAACCGCGGCTCGAACTCTCACCGAAGGCCTTGTTCCGAATTCCCGGACGCTCACCTACATCTTCAACACACTCCTCCAGGACAAGGCGGTTGACGATCGCCTGCGGGATTACTCGTATCCCGAGCAGGCACGCCATCTATCGAATGAGTTGGACCGCGAGACGGTGGAAGTTGTCGTTAAGGAGGCAGTCGAGCACTATCCGATCGTGGCCCGATACTACCGGCTGAAGCGGGAGATTCTGGGATATGACCGGCTTACGCACTACGACCGGTATGCTCCTCTCTTTGCCACGAAGGAGGAGGTCGCGTTTGACAGGGGGAAGGAAATCGTCCTTGCCTCGTTCCGCGAGTTCAGCCCGGCGATTGCCAGTGCCGCATGCGACTTCTTCGAGAACGGCTGGATAGACGCCGAAGTTCGGAAAGGGAAGCGGGGTGGGGCATTCTGCTCGTATGTCACGCCCGACCTGCACCCCTACGTGTTCGT
>DASRZD010000017.1:0-5794 GCA_035686805.1 Armatimonadota bacterium | reverse complement strand
AGCGCCTCGGCTACTGCACGACGAACAAGCTCGACGACGCTGCAATCAAGGCCACGGTCGAGAAAGCCGTCGAGTTCGCCCGGCATTCGCCCGAGAATCGTGATTTCGTCTCCCTGCCCGAGCCGAAACCGATTAAGCTGGTCGCTGCCTTCGATGAGCAGACCGCCGACTACTCGCCCGAGGACCGCGCGAAGGACGTGGCGGGCGTGGTCGCCGAGGCGAGGAAGGCCGGCGCCCAGGCCGCCGGATCGCTCTCCACCGGCTATGACGAGTATGCCATCGCCAGTTCGCTCGGGATTTCTGCCTACAATCCCTCCACCATCGCCAATCTCACCACCGTCATGACTGCCGAGACCGGCTTCGGGTACGCCGATCGAGTCTCCCAGAGGGTAGGGGATATCCATCCGATTGATGCGGCAGTCGAGGCCGCCACCGGGAGCGTTCGGAGCAAGGACCCGGAGTCCATCGAACCCGGCGAGTACGAGGTCGTGATGCTTCCCTATGCGGTCGAGGAGTTCCTCGGCTTCCTGGCCTGGGTCGGCCTGGGCGCGCTCGCGGTCCAGGAGGGCAGGAGCTTCATGGTCGGCAAGTTCGGCGAAAAGATCATGGGCGAGAACGTCACTATCTGGGATGACGGCCTCGATCCCGCCGGGCTTCCTCGCTCATTCGACGCCGAAGGTATCCCCAAGCAGCGGGTAGACATGATCGTCAACGGCGTCGCCAAAACCGTCGTCTATGATTCCTACACCGCAAAGAAAGAAAGCAAGGATTCCACCGGCCACGCCATCAGCATGATCAGTGCCTACGGCCCGATGCCGACCAATATGTTCATGCAGCCTGGGGACTCGTCGGTCGAGGAGATGATCGCCTCAACTAAGCGAGGCATACTTGTCACGCGCTTCCATTACACGAATATCATCCATCCGATCCTGGTGCTCATCACCGGCATGACCCGCGACGGCACGTTCCTCATCGAGGACGGCAAGATCACCCGGCCGCTGAAGAACCTCCGATTCACCGACGGCGTGATCGAGCGGCTCTCGAACGTGGAGTTGATCTCGAAGGAAACCAAGCGCCAACCCATGGCCGTCGTCCCCGCCATCAAAGTCCGCGGCTTCCGCTTCACCGGCACGACAGAGTTCTAGTCGCGCCTCGCCTTACCAAGAAACTCATTGACAAAAGGGGGTCTATCGTTTATAATATCCTTAGGAACCACTAGTTAGTGCAGCACTTACTTCCGGGGGTGGGCACCCTTGACCAGGAAGAAGTCAAATCGCACAGCGAGGGTTTCTCCGGCGACTCCAGTACCATCCCACGGACGGCAAGAGCTGGTCGCCATCTTGCTGCTACTGCTCCTTGCCGCCTCTCTCCGTGTAGTTTATCTGATTCAATATAAGGAAAGCATACCTTACTACCGTTTCCCAATAGTTGATTCCGCATACTATGATTCCTGGGCCATGCGTATTGTGGACGGCAAGGGCTACGGCCCAATGCCTTTCTACATGGCCCCACTTTATCCCTATGTCCTCGCGATCACATACGGCATCTTCGGCCACAGCGTCCCGACGGTCTATGTCCTGCAGATGATCCTGGGTCTGGCGAACATATTCATGGTTTACCTGCTGGGCGAGCGCGTATTCGGCCATTATGCGGGCCTGGCGGCGGCGATTCTGGTCACCCTCTACGCCCCTATCATGTATATGGAATCCAAGCTGCTCACCGAGACTCTCTCCATCACCCTGAGCCTCGCGAGCCTCCTGGCGCTCATGTATGCCCTCGATGAACCCGCGACGTGGAAATTCCTCGGCACAGGAGTGCTGCTGGGACTGAGCGCGATATGCCGGCCTCCCACACTGATCATGGCAGTGTTCATCATTGGATGGTTGATGCTGAGAAAGAGGCAGAAGGCCTTTGTCGGCACATTGGCCCTCGGAATAGTCCTGGCCATCATGCCCGTCACCATTCGAAATGCCGTCGCGGGCAAGTCCTTCGTTCCGCTCACCACGAACGGCGGCATCGTATTCGCCCAGGCGAATCATCCGCTGGCGAACGGACTCTCCTTTCCACTGCCGGGCTTCACCCATTCCATCGAGGTGCAGCAGGAGCAGGAGATCCGCGAGGCCGAGAAGGCCCTCGGCCGCAAGGTGACGCCAACGGAATCGTCCGCCTACTGGTTCGGCTATGGCATGCGCTTCATCGAGGATCAGCCCGGCAAGTTCCTGAGTCTCCTGGGGAAGAAGTTCGTCTGGTCGCTGCACAGTACCGAGGCAGCCTGCAGTTACAACGTCTTTTTCGAGAAATCCCTCGTCGGGGTGCTGAACTACCTGATGCTTCCGATCTGGGTGTTCACCGGGCTGGGGGTCTTCGGGTTTATCCTGGCCGGACGGAAAGGCAAGCCCGAATCCGAGCTCCTGGCTCTTCAGGTCGCCGCGATCTTCCTGAATCTCTGGATTTTCTCGGTGAGTGGCCGATATCGAGCCCCGGCAGTCCCGGCGCTGGCGATCTTCGCGGGCTTCGGGATCGTCCAGGCGGTCGGCGCCATAAAGAAGAGCAACTGGTCTCCCGCGATCCTGGGGGCGATTTGCCTGCTGATCTTGTTCCTCCCGTCGCTGGTCAAGTATCCCGTGCCCGCAATGACCGCCGAGGCCCCGGCGAATGCGGGGGCGGCATGCCTCTTGCAGGGTGATCCCGAGGCTGCGGCCATCTACCTGAGGCAGGCCCTCGACCTTTATCCGCAGTTTGGCTATGCGCACTTGAAGCTGGGCGCGGCTCTGGAGAAGATGGGCGACATAAGCCAGGCGGAGTACCATTATGCGCAGGCGGTGGAATTGGAACCGGAGAACGTCGAGGCCAGGTATCTCTTGGCGAATGCTCTTCTCAATCGCGGAGATAATGCTGAGGCGGTCATGCATTATGAGGCGGCGCTGAAGGTCAGGCCCGATGTGGCGGACATCCACAGTAATCTGGGTGTAGGCCTCGAGCGCGTGAATAGGTCCCGAGAGGCGATCGAGCACTACCGAAGGGCGATTGAGCTTGACCGCAATTGCGCCCGCTACCACTACAACCTGGGCAACGCCCTCGATGGACAGGGCAGGATATCGGAAGCCATCCGCGAGTACTGTGAGGCCATCCGCCTCCAGCCGGACCTCGCTGTCTCGCATAACAATCTGGCTTGCGACTACTATGCCCAGGGCAAGTATGCCGAGGCCTGGAAAGAGATCTACGAATGCCGGCGCTACGGCCACTCCCCTGATGCCGACCTGCTGATCGCCATCGCCAAGAAGATGCCCGATCCGGGTAGGCCGTAGTGCTATTGGGGCAAGGTTACTATAGCCCTGCACACTTTTTTCCCTCAGGCCGTATCCTTTTGCCCCGCTAATCCGTTATATAAGTGTAGGGCTCGCGAAACTGCGCTTGAAAAAAAGTGTTGACAAGAAAAGGCTGTGCTGGTGAGATGGGTCATAGAAGGCTACTTCATATTCGGAGGGCAAAGTATGAAAGCAGGCAGGTTAGCTACTCTACCGGGCCATGTCGGCCGCTAATCACCGGAAATACCTTCATTGACAATGACGGCAAGGACCACGGCGGAGCGATTGCTTTGGAAGGAGAAGCTACCAACCCTCTCATTGTCAACAATCTCTTTCTCAACAACTATCTGGGGGGAGAAACGTATGGAGGTGGGGCGATAAGCCAGAAACAGGGTTCCTGCCGCATCATCAACAACACCTTTGCAGGCAACACGGCGGCGAACGGTTGTGGCGGAGCTGTTACACTAGCTGCTCCGAGCAAGCTCTATAACAATATCTTTTACAACAATAGCGCATACTACGGTGGCTTGTCGGTGTACTCCTCTGCAACTGACCAGGATATCCAATTCTGCGATGCATTCGCAGACGGGGCAGTCAACAACGCCGTCACGCACTTTAAAGGGGTTGACCCTCAACACCTCCAAGACTGTCTCTATGCAGATCCCTTGTTTGCAGATACCGTTGACTATCGGCTTAGACTGACCCCCACTCCCTCGCCTTGCATTGACAAGGGGGCCAATCCAGCCAGCACCCCATATGATGATGTACCGAACGTAGACATCGAGGGCAATCCACGGCCAGTAGACATCTCCGGCGTGGGTAATGAGGGAGGCATCGCTTATTCGGACATGGGGGGCGTATGAAACTCAACCCCAGGAATGAGAGGAGGTAGTATTATGAGAAGTCTTCGCACACTTCTAATCTGTCTCTGTGTCTTCGCGGCTGCATCCGCAAGGCTGTTGGCTGCGTGGTCGGTGACGCATCTCCATCCCGAGGGATATTCACGCTCGCAGGCCTTTGGTGTCTCTGGCGGGTGGCAGGTTGGCGTAGTGGCTGGTCATGCCGCTCTGTGGAACGGCTCGGCGATCGGCTGGGTTGATCTCAATCCAACGGGATATGATTACTCCCAGACTTGGAGCGTATCGAACGGCCGGCAGGTCGGGTATGTTGGTCCTAACTGGTACGGCCATGCGGCTTTGTGGTCGGGTACCAGCGCCAGCTTTGTCGATCTTCATCCGGCAGGTTACGGCTTCTCGGAGGCACGAGGAATCTTTGGTGATCAGCAAGTCGGATTTGCCACGATAGGTCCGGAAGACCGTCATGCCGGCCTGTGGAAGGGAACGGCGGAGAGTTTTGTAGATCTCCATCCGGCAGGGGCTTACACATCCGGCGCGTGGGCGGTTTACGATGGCAAGCAGGTTGGATGGGCAAACGTCCTCAGACAGCACGCTAGCCTGTGGCGCGGATCAGCGGAGAGTTGGGTAGACCTCAATCCCGCTGGGGCGAGGGCCTCTGGTGCGCGCGGCATTTCAGAAGGACAGCAGGTTGGATACGCCTACTTTGGTGAAGACCCGATGATCGCCAGTCTATGGACAGGGACGGCGGAGAGCTGGGTAAACCTCAATCCGGCTGGGGCCGTCACGTCCCTTGCCCAGACTGCCTCACGTGGGTTTCAGGTTGGAAGCGCTGACTTTGGAGCTGGCTATCACGCCGGCATGTGGAGCGGGACAGCAGAGAGCTGGGTGGACCTTCACGGTTTTCTGAGCGCGGACTACGGCAACAACTCCTACGCCGAAGGCATCGAAGTTACGAACACTGACATCTGGATTGTCGGCTCTGCTTACAACGTCGCGGCCCACCGCAGCGAAGCCGTGTTGTGGCACAATGTCATCCCCGAGCCCTCGTCCCTCCTCGCCCTGGCGGGGGGATTGATGGGGCTGGCGGGATTGGCAGTCAGGCGAAGAAGGAGATAGAACCAAGGCATAGCCACTCGCAGGCTGATCAGAGTTTATGGTACAATCTACCTGCAATTCTGACTCCCTGAAAGTGACTGTGCAGTGGCCGGCAAGCGTCTTACGTGTTTGACAATCGCGTGCCTTATCGTCGCGACTATAGCGGTTTACCTGCGTGTCTTCGGTAACGGCTATGTCTTCGACGACACCCGCTACATACTGGAGAATCCTCACGTTCAACAGGGGATCTCCCTCAGCTCGATCAAGTGGGCCTTCACCTCCACTCTTTGCTCTAACTGGCATCCGCTCACATGGCTCTCGATGATGCTCGACTGGATGCTTTTCGGGATGAAGCCCTGGGGGTACCATCTAACCAACCTGCTGATCCACATTGCCAACACCATCCTGCTGCTCCTGCTCCTCAACCGGATCACCGGCTCTTTCTGGCGAAGCAGCTTCGTGGCCGCGTTGTTCGCGCTTCATCCGCTGCACGTGGAGTCGGTCGCATGGGCGGCCGAGCGCAAGGATGTGCTC
>DASRZD010000016.1:0-4998 GCA_035686805.1 Armatimonadota bacterium | reverse complement strand
CTCGACCTTGTCCATCGTCGGGAACATGGCGAGTTTGCTGGTGTTGTAGCCTATGCTCTCCGAGCCGCCGCCGTCTTTCAGCAGTGAGTTGCGAGCAAAGGTGCGCAGAGGCCCGTTGGCCTTGTAGTAGAGCCACTCAATCAGGTCGCGTGAATCCGGCTTGTTCGTCCCCTTCACATCGTCCAGAACCAGAGCAAGGGTCGCCGCAGAGTTCTGGTGCATGCCGAAATTGCCGACGATGGCAACGTCCTGGAGAGCTTTCGCGCCCACACGGACGATATTCTCCTCCACATAGTAGCGGATATCTGCAGCGTTCTCGACCCCCGGGAGCTTGGTCGCCGCGAAAGCTACGGTGTCGGGATCGTCGAAAGCATCGTATATGCGGTCATAGGCCGCCGCAATTCCGGCCACGTCGCCGCACGACCAGATGAAGTCCGTGATCAGCCCGGAGTGGGCGGCATAAGGATACTTGTAGCAGCGGTCTTTCTTGTCTGTAGAATTCGGAAACTGCTCAGCGAGGCGCAGGAGAATCACGGCTGCTTTGTGGGCGTATCGGCGGTCGCCGGTGAGCAGGTAGAGCTGCGAGAGTCTATCCAGCGCAGGCCGAACGCCGTTGAGATAGACGGCGTGGATGTACTCGCCGATGAAGTAGTAGGTGTCGCCATCCTTCTTGAACCCGGTGCCGTCGTCGGGGAAATCACCGGAGGTGAGATCGCCGTTTGCGAAGTCGTTGGACGGATACCACTCCCCACCGACCGGACACTGAATCTTGAAAGGCTTGTTGAAGGGATCAATCTTCCAGGGGTGGAAGACGCTGAACTTCTTTATGGCGATGCCGTGAACCGGGCAGCCCTTGTGCTGGTTGACGTAGTACTCGCGATGGATGCGAGTGTCCGGCATTAGATCCCAGAGTTGCTCGTCGGAAATGTCCAGGAGTTGGTCGGCGCTCTTGCCGACGTCGCACCAGGAGGAGCGGATGACGTCGTTCTTGAGGCCGTTCAGCGAGTCCTTCGCCCACTGGTACTTCGCGATATTCCGGCGGGCGGTGGCGACTTCCTCGTCGGTAACTGTGGTTCTACCTGTCTTTGCAGCAGCGGCCGGAAAAGCGCTCGGCACCAGAGCCAGCAGGGATGAGGAGAATATGAGAATGAAGAATAGCTTAGGCATCGTTCGCTTACTCGCCGGCCGCTGCCGCAGCCGCGATCAGGCCTTTGCCGATTTCCTCGCGCTGGATCTGGTTCGTGCCCTCGTAGATCTGGGTGATCTTCGCGTCGCGCATGTACTTCTCTATGGGGTATTCTTTCATGTAGCCGTAGCCGCCGAAGACTTGCACCGCGTTCGTAGTGACCTCCATCGCCACGTCGGAGGCAAAGCACTTGGTCATGGCGGAGTACATCGTCGAGCGCTTGGCCTGGCCGGAGTCAATCCACCGAGCGACGGCATAAATGAGGGCGCGGGAGGCTTCGACTTTCATCGCCATGTCGGCAAGCATCCAGCGAAGCCCCTGGAACGCGGCGATGGGCTGGCCGAATTGCCGCCGCTCGCGGGAGTAGTTCACCGCCAGATCGAGCGCTCCCTGGGCGATCCCGAGGGCCTGGGAGGCAACCCCCGGCCTGGACATGTCGAAAGTTTTCATAGCGTTGAAGAAGCCCGAACCCGGCCTGCCGATGACGTTCTCTTTCGGGACACGGCAGTCCTGGAAGATCAGCTCCCGGGTGGCGGAGGCGCGAATCCCGAGCTTGTTCTCCTTCTTGCCGAAGGTGAAGCCGGGTGTGTCCTTTTCAACGAGTATGGTGGAGACTCCACGCGGGCCCTTGGTGGGGTCGGTCACGCAGAAAACAGTATAGACCTCCGCCTCACCGCCATTGGTGATCCACTGCTTGGTGCCGTTGAGCACATATTCATCGCCATCTAGAATGGCCTTGGTCGCGACTGCGCCTGCGTCCGAGCCGGCGTTGGCTTCGGTGAGGGCAAATGCGGCCAGGGTGCCTGATGCGATCTTGGGGAGGTACTTCTTCTTTTGCTCATCGCTGCCCGCGATGAGAATGGGCATTGCGCCGAGGCCGGTTGCAGCAAATCCGAGCGAGATGCCGCCGCACGCCTTGGATAGCTCCTCGGTGACGATGCACATATTCATGATTGGCGTGCCGCAGTCCATGCCGTCGTATTCCTCGGGGATGAAAACGCGGAAGAGATCGGCCTCGGCGATGGCCTCGATGATCGGCCAGGGGAACTCGCCTGATTCGTCATATTCGGCCGCCACCGGGCGAATCTTTTTCTCGGCGATCTCCCGTGCGACATCCCGCATCATATTCTGCTCTTCCGTTAAGAAGTAATCCAATCAAGACCTCCGACGCTAAATTCGAAATTCGAAGCACGAAACAAATCCCAAACCGGAAATATGGGAAATGCTGACTCCAGAGTGTTAGACATGCGCCAGACAGCTTCCTCTGTGGGCGTCAGGTTTTCACACCAGACGTGAGAACTACCCAAGTACCGTAACGCCATCTCGAGCATAATGCTTATCGTAGGCGAAGATCGTATGTATGCGCAGGCGGCGCATGGTCTCCATGTTCGCACAATCAGTGAGGCTGGGGCCATTCCGCCCTTCCACCATCAACATGGCGCTCAAGGCAGCATTGTGGGTAGCCTGGTCTACCCAGTCTATCTCCACAGCCGGCACGATCTCTTCCACGAAGGCTCGCACGACGGACGTTCCCCCTCGTGCATGTAAGAGTGCAATCGCTTCTGTCACAACATAACTTGATGCAACGATCAGTTCAGCTTCGTTCAGGAGTTTCAGCCATGCCTCAATCGCATTCTGGTGGTTATCGTCGGTCTTATCCAACACGGCATAGATCGCCGAGGTGTCAACGATTATGTTCATGCGAATATGCCTCCGCAAGATACTCGTCATGGCGAACTGACACATCGCGGTCGCCTGAACTGAAGAGTCCCACTGCCTTCGCCGCTCTGCGCCTCACTTCCTGGTTGCGGTTGGGTGTCTCCAAGACAATATCCAGACCCCGACGAATCAACTCCGACATGGACACTCCTTCGAGCCTGGCTCTCATCTCGAGCTGCCGTGCCTGGACCTCGCTGATCTGAATCATCTTCCGTACCATCTTACGCTCCTTTGATGCAATGCTATCACATTAGATAGCATGATAGCATGTCCATGTCAAGTGTGGCGCACGGGAGTACAACTCCCGCCCGAACTGGTAAACCGGGATCAGACTGATAGATATCCCCTGACCTTACTCCAGCGGCTCGCCGTCCACCATGGCATCGTAGAACTCGCGGAACTCGTGCTTCTTCTCCGAGGCCATGACCTTTATGGCGCTTCGAGGATGCTCGTTCAACGCGCCGGTGACCATGTAGGGGATGAAGTAGCCCCATTCGATCTCCTTGCTGAGCGGGAGGAGATGGGTCTGGATCACGTCCAGGATCGGCCGGATATCGAACTTCGGGTTCTTCAGGAATGAGAGCAGCAGCTCCAGGGGGCAATTGCCCGCACCTCGACCGATTCCGTAGATGGTGGCGTCCAGGCGGTTCGCGCCGCAGATGATCGCCTCGATGGTGTTTGCGAAGCCGAGCTGAAGGTTGTTGTGCGCATGGATGCCGATGGTCTTGTCCTTCAACGCCCAGAGGTACTTCCGGGTCAGGTACTGGACCTGCTCCGAGTAGAGCGTCCCGAAGCTGTCCACCAAATAGATGACCGGCACATTGCTCTTGGCGAGGTCGTCCAGCGCCTCGTCCAGGTCACGCTCGATGACCTTCGAGATCGCCATGAGGTTTATGGTCGCCTCGTAGCCCTGATCGAGGCAGTAGTGCGCGAGATCAATTGCCTTGTCAATATCCTTCACGTAGCAGGCGACTCGGATCATATCAAGGACGCTCTCGCTCTTCGGCAAGATATCTTCCTTCTCTATGCGGCCGATGTCGCACATGGCCGAGAGCTTCATGTCAGTCTCAACGCCGTCTATGACGGGCTTGATGTCATCCTCATCGCAGAACTTCCAGGGGCCGTTGGTCTCGCGAGAATAGGCCTTTTCGGAGCTCTTGTAGCCGATCTCCATGTAATCAATGCCGGCAGCGGCGGTTGCCCTGAAGACGGCTCGGACGAATTCGTCGTTGAACTGCCAATCGTTCATCAGCCCGCCGTCTCGGACGGTGCAATCCAATACCTTTATCTCGGGTCGAAACATGGTAACTTCCTTTCGCGTGAGTTGGCGTAGAGGTATTGTTATGCTTGGGGCTAAGCAGTTCCTCCTTGCATATTACGAGCCGCAAAGAGGAGTCTGAGCGGAAAACAGGGAAATGCGAGTTATGCCTACTTTGCTGCTGATACTGTTTCTAATCGCACTCATGACAAGCGCTCGTGCCGACCCGTTGAACATAGGATCGAGGCTCGAGTTGTTCACCGACGACTATCTCATCGAGCGGATGGAGGGGGTCGAGCTGGTGCTGCATCATCCGATTCCCAAGGAGACGGTGATCACATTCGATCAGCCGTGGGAGGGTGATACGAGCGCATACGTGACCGTCTTCAAGGACGGCGGCAAGTACCGCATGTACTACCGGGGATCGAGCGGCGACAATGGGCATGAGGAGGTCACTTGCACCGCCGAGAGCACGGAGGGCATCCATTGGATTCGGCCGAAGCTGGGGCTCTTCGAGGTCGCGGGCACGAAGGACAACAATATCGTATGGCCCGCCACTGGCGGCCACGCCTTCGCTCCGTTCAAAGACACTAACCCTCAGGCCAAGCCCGAAGAGGCATACAAGGCTGTCGGGCCATCGCGGGGGGACGCAAACAAGGCCGTGCTGGACGCCTACATATCGCCGGATGGATACCATTGGAAGCAGCTTGGCGATAAGCCGATCATCACGGACGGCAAGTTCGACTCGCAGAATCTCGCCTTCTGGGATGCCGAGCGCAAGGAGTACGCCTGCTATTACCGCGATTACCGGAACAGCACTCGGGAGATCAAGCGC
>DASRZD010000015.1:0-3212 GCA_035686805.1 Armatimonadota bacterium | reverse complement strand
TCCGGCGCTTGTGGGCACCTGGGAAGAGGATGGAGGCGACGCCACCTGGACCTTTAGCCAGTCTGGTGAGAAGGGCTATGATGTGGTTTGCGTTTGTGACAGCGAACCTGAAACATATGCCGCGCACTTATTCAGGCTGGGGAAATTCCGTTTCCTTGATGTATGCCCGAAATCGTCGGATACCCAGGGAGACTGCTCTCGAATGTACTTCATACCGGCTCACATGGCGTGGAGGGCCTGGCTTGATGGCGACAAACTGCGCCTGGCAATACTTGACGGCGGCCGGGTGGAGGACATGATTAAGGAGAAAAAGACCAATATTGCCACCGATGAGATCGAGGGCTACGGCCGCGTATTTACGGCTCACACCCCTGAACTCCGGAGCTTCCTGCTCAGGAATGCAACCGACACAAAGCTATTCTCCGAGCCAGGCGAGTATCACCGGCGCAAGTAGGAAGATGAGGGCTCAGAGTCCCACCTGCTCATTGAATTGGCGCTGGTAGGCCTCGATCTCGCAATTCTCGATCTTGGAGATCTCCACCGGCTGGTCGAGCACCGATGACTCGTAGAGGGCGAGGGAGATCGCTTCGTCCTTCATTCCCTCGACGCCGTCAATCTCCAGCGGCCCTTTGTGAAGAACCGCCTCGACGAACTCATGGAGTTCGGTGGCGATCATGTCGTCCACACCGAGGGGGAACCAGCGCTCCTTCTCCTCCCACGAGACAGAGTCCATGTAGAGGCCGGTTAGCTCCTCCATGCTGATAGACTTGTCCCTCGTCTGGAGGCCTGAGCCCCACTTGATCGAGCCCTTTGAGCCATAGAGCACGCGCTCACTGAAGCCTGCGCCCGGCGCGGTGTTGGTCGAGGACCATTGACCGGTGACGCCGTTTTCGAAGGTCAGGACCGCGACCGTCGTGTCCTCGGTCGTGGCGGGGATTGGCTCTTCCATCGTCTCGGGCTTGGCGTATCGAAATGGGTGATAGGCGGTCGAGACGGCGTAAAGCTCCTTGACCTCGCCGACGTGATAGCGGAACAGATCAGCGAAATGGACGCCGCCGTCCATTGACCAGCCGCCGCCCGCCTGCTCCACGTCATCGCGCCAGCCCCAATGCCAGAGCCTCTCGCCCACATCCAGCCAGAAGATCATCCGCAGGTCGCCGATCATCCCCTCGCGGATCGCCCAGTTGATGGCGCGCTCCTGCGGCGAGCGGCGGTAGTTCTCCGCGACCTGGAGCACCCGCTTATGCCTCTTGGCGGCGTCAATGATGGCACGGCAGGCCCTCATAGTTAGCCCGAGCGGTTTCTCGATGGTCACGTGCTTCCCGGCCTTCAGGCATGGGACTGCGACCGAGTGATGGATTCGATGGACGAGCGCGAGGTCCACTGCGCGCATGTCATGTTCCTGGCTGAGCATCTCCTCGAAAAACGTGTAGACCCTGGGCTGGGTACCCTGCCACTCGGCGATTCGGGCTACCATATCCTCGGCGCGATTGGCGTCGCAATCGCAGACAGCCGGGATCAGGAAGCTGCGGTAGCCCTTCTCCCAAAGCTGCTTCAGGCTCTCGGCGTGCACGCCCATGATCCCGCCGCAGCCGATCAACCCCATTTGCAGAACGTCTGACATATTGTTCTCTTTTCTATAAGGAAGCCAGGAAGGCAGGAAAGAGCTTCATGGCTTCTCTACCCAATTCAGGTTCGCTATCCGAATCCCCTTCAGGCTTGGGAGCAGGCAGGCGATGTAGTGCTTGCCCTGGCACTCGATGATCTCCGGCGCGGCGACGGGCAAAGTGCAGACCAGGCACTTGTCATCGTTGATGCCGAAATCCATTGGGTCGGTCGAGCGGTAGACGCTGGTCCGGGCGTCCTCGCCATAGTGCTGGGTTCGGAAAAGATAGTAGTAATCGTCGTGCTTCAGGACGAATGGGCACTCGGCGGAGAACTTGCCCGTGCCCGCCGATCCGCCGAATGCGACGACCTTCGACTCGCTCCATGAGACCATGTCGCTGGAGGTCCGGCAGTACACCGCGCCCTTATCGCCAGGATAGGCGGTGTAGTAGCAGTGCCACTTGTCCCCTACCCTGATCACCATCGGGTCGCGAGTGTTGTTTCCCAGGCCTTCGGTGAACATGCCGGTCTTGCCATCAATCAGCCGGCGCTCGAAAGCCTTGCCGTCCTTGCTCGTCGCGAGGCAGATGTGCTCCCAGTCGCCATAGAACATATAGTAGCGATTGTCGTGCTTCAGGACGTAAGGAGCTTGGAGGCCGCCCGCGGTCTCGCCGAACTTGGGGTCGGCCTGCATGGCGATCCCCATGGGCTTCCAATCCCTATCAGTCAGCCGCTCGCCCTCCCAATGGTAGAAGAGCCGGGTGTTTCCGCCACACTTAGTGCCGCGAATGCACGACCATAGCTCCCACTTGCCGTCGCTTGCCTGCCAAACCGCGAAGTCCACGGGCTGCTGATTGTCGCTCGTGAGCTCCCCAAGGTCGGGGCTGACTGCAATTATCCACCATTCGCTGCCGATTTGTGGTATGAGCACCTTATCCCTCGCGAATCCTAGACTGGTCAAGGCCAGCATCATGAACAGCGCAAACCTCATCCCAGATTCGCTCCCTGGGAGCGGAGGGTCTTCTGCAATAGTCTCACGTCCAGCTTGCGAGCAACGACTCCTTCCCTGATCGAGAGGGCTGCCGCAGTGCCTGCTGCCTGGCCGATTGCCATGCATATGGGCATGATTCGCAGGGAGGAGTGCGCCTCGTGGGTGGCGGAGATCGGCCGCCCGGCGATGAGCAGGTTGTCTATCCCCGTCGGCACGAGGCAGCGGTACGGGATATCATACGACTCCCCGGGCTTGAGGCGCTGGATGACCGTGCCCGCGCCGGTCGGACTGTGGATGTCAATAGAATACGAGCCCCGGGCGATGCAGTCCTCCTCGAACTTCCGCGCGGAGAGGACGTCATCCGCGGTCAGGACATACTCGCCCATCACACGACGAGTCTCCCGCATTCCGACCTGAGGCCCGCTGACCAGCATCTCCGCCTCCTCGAAGCCGGGAACATCGCGCCTGAGGAACACGATGAACTGCCATGCCTGCCGCCGACCCTCGATCTCCGCGCGAGTGAGGTCTTCGGTCGAGGTGCCGTCGGCTCGGTTGATCCTCGTCTGGTTGAAGTGAATCTCCCCTTCCCTCGTGGTGAGGAAGAGCAGGACATTCT
>DASRZD010000014.1:0-3004 GCA_035686805.1 Armatimonadota bacterium | reverse complement strand
AAGGATTACTCTCATCAAAGACCGGCGGCTTGGCGGAAGGAATGTCCATGACACACTTATGATACCAGACGGTATTCTCGTGGAACTCCGGCTGCGACCCGAGATAAAGGGACAGCGTTCCCGGGCCTATGTGAGTATCGAGATAGGGGAATGCGTCGCCGGCGTAGTAGGTTCGAGCCATGCCCCATTCCAGGGCTCGGATGCGATAATCAACATCGAGGACTCTATCCCGGTGAGATGCCGGCTCAGGTCGAGGATCGGAAGGCGCGTCCTCCTTCGGCGCGAATACCTGAAGCAGCGGCCGATCAATAACCTCGCCATGCCACCATGCCTCGAACCGTTCTCTGGACTTGTCCCATCCTTCCTTCACGACGCTTAGTATACCGGAAGGCAGGGCAACCTGGCAACATGATTGAACAATTGTAAAGTACTCGCGTCTAGCTTAATAACATACATCAACAAGGAGGATGGTTTATGAGGAAGTTACTGCTTTTCGTTCTACTTATTTCGCTCCTGACCAGTGTTTCCGCGTGGAGCTTCGACGCGTCCACTCCCAAGAATCAGCGCAATGTCATTCTGTATTCGTGGGATGGGGCTCAGAGAGAGCATGTGAAAGAGTGTCTGTCGAGGAACGAACTGCCGAACCTGGCGGCGCTAATCGCTGAGGGGAAGATCGTGGACATTGACGTCACCAGCCATAATACCGACACCAAGGCCGGGCATACTCAGATGCTCACCGGCTATGATCCCGATGTCACCGGTGTCATGAGCAATGGGAAGTTCATGGCCATCGCACCGGGACTCTCGATTTTCGAGAGGCTCGATCAGACGTATGGCAAGGACAACATTGCCACCATGATGGTCACCGGCAAGACCCATCATGTCGGCTCGTGCCCTCCTTCCACCCCCGAGGCAATTGCGAACGCGAAGAAGAAGCTGGAGCAGTTGCAGGCCAAGCCGGCCGCCGCGAACAAGAAGAAGAAGGCTGCAGCTCAGGCCGACAATGGAACGACTGGAGTAGTTGATCCTGACGCGGCCGCCCAGGCAGGCAAGAAGAAGCAAGCCGCTGGCCAGGGCCTCAAGGCGATCATCCAGAACACCGATGGCGAGCCGTTCTACAACACGGTCAAGGCCCTCGATGTGTGGGATGGCGAGAAGGGGCGCACTCATGACGTGACCAGCCCATTGATGCTCGGATACCTGGACAAATACGGCAAGGGCCGATTCTGCGCGTTCTTCCACTTCAGCGACCCGGACCATATGGGCCATGGCCACGGTGAAAACTCCAAGGAGTACAATGACGCCATCATAGACTGCGACAAAGAGCTGGGATTGGCGGTCAAGAAGCTGAAGGACCTGGGCATTTATGACAAGACCATGATCTTCGTCACCGCCGATCATGGATTCGACGAGGGGAAGACTTCTCACAGCAATGCTCCGACCGTCTACCTGGCGGCGGATATGAAGTCACTGGCAAAGAACGGCGATCAGCGAGATCTCGTGCCAACGATTCTTACCGAGATGGGGGTTGACGTCTCCAAGCTCGAACCGAAATACACAGGCACCGTGCTGACCAAGTAACCAAGACGGCAACCTGTCGTAGGGGCGAAGGACTTGATTGCCCAACCAAGTCCTTCGCCCCTACCGTATGTCCGGCTACGAACCCAGTAGCCCCTGGAACTTGGCATACGCATCCTCGATCCGACTGTCAGACTGCGGCTCGTACGTCACGACCTCGAAGGACTTGCGGACGATCTCCCGGCCCTCCTCGATCGAGCCGATGTGGCCCAGGCCGATCGCCTGAACGAGGATGTTCCCGATGGCGGTCGCCTCCACCGGCCCGGTCACAACCGGTCTGCCGGTGACGTTAGCCGCGAGTTGATTCAGCAGCGTATTCTGGATGCCTCCCCCGACGATGTGGATGGGATCGAGTCGGCGCCCCACGAGCGCTTCGAGTCTCTCCAGCACCCAGCGGTATTTGAGGGCGAGGCTGTCGAGGGCGGTTCGGATGACCTGCCCTTCGCTTTCGGGGATGGGCTGATTCGTCCGCTTGCAGAACTCGCGAATTCGCGAGGGCATATCGCCGGGTTTGAGGAAGGAGATGTCGTCAGGATCAACGATTGATCGGAACGGTTCGGCAGATGAAGCCATCTTCATAAGCGTCGAGTAGGAAAGCTGGTTCCCCGCCAATGCCCAGGTCCGCCTGCACTCCTGAACGAGCCACAGGCCCATGATGTTCCGCAGCACCCGGAACGTCCCGGCGACCCCGCCTTCGTTGGTAACGTTGAACTCCAGCGCCTTCTCATTGATGATCGGCTCGGGCGATTCCACGCCCATCAAGCTCCATGTCCCCGAGCTGATGTAGGCATGGGACTTGCCCGTCGCTGGGACGGCCGCCACCGCCGAACCGGTATCATGGGTTGCAGGCGCAATGAACGGGATCTCAGGCGCTCCGATATCACTCGCCACAGAGGGAAGCAGTTTGCCGAGAACAGTTCCAGCCGGAATGATCTCGGCCAGGAAATGAGTCTGGATATCCAGCCTCTCAAGCAGCGACCGAGCCCAGTCCCCTTTTCGAGGATTGTAGAATTGGGTGGTCGTGGCCTCGGTGAATTCATTGGCCTTGATCCCGGTGAACCAGAAATTGAACAGGTCGGGCATCATGAGCATCGTGCGGGCGGTCTCCAGCATCCAGCGGTTCTTCCGCGCCAGGGCGAGCATCTGGAAGATGGTGTTGAAGGGCATGAACTGGATGCCGGTCGCCTCGTAGATCTCCGAGCGAGGGACGACTTTGAACGCCTTATCCATCATGCCGTCAACCCGCGAATCGCGATAGCAGTGAGGGTTCTCAAGAAGAACATCGTTCGGCCCGAGGAGGCCGAAATCCACGCCCCAGGTGTCAATCCCCGCGCCCGCGATATCCTTGCCGTGGGTCTGGACCGCCATCCTGAGGCCCTGCTTCATCTCGTCGAAGAGCCGGAGCACGTCCCAGTGAAGGCTATCC
>DASRZD010000013.1:0-18802 GCA_035686805.1 Armatimonadota bacterium | reverse complement strand
CGGTGAGGCGGTTGATTTCGTGGAGAACCTGCGGGTCGAGGTGGCGGCGGTCGAGGGCAAGGAGATCATCGTCTGCCCGCCCTACACGGCGATCTATCAGGTAGCCCGATTCCTCCAGGGATCGAATATTGGGGTCGCCGGGCAGGACGTCTTCTGGAAAGAGTCGGGCGCGTACACGAGCCAGATTGCGCCGAAGATGCTCCTCGATGCCGGGTGCACCTACACGATCATCGGTCACTCTGAAACGAGGGGCAGGTTCGGTGCAGAACAGATGACGCCCGCCCAGCTCGCGTATTTCGGCGAGAGCGATGAGACCGTGAACCTCAAGGTGAAAGCCGCCCTGGACGCCGGCCTGAGGCCGATCATGTGCTGCGGCGAGACGAGTGACGAGCGCAAGGCCGGCAAGACGGACTCGATCATCCAGGGCCAGATCGAGAAGGGCCTCGCGGGGTTTAGTGCGGATCAGGCGGCGGGGATGGTCATCGCCTACGAGCCGGTGTGGGCCATCGGCACCGGCGAAGTCTGCGACACCCCTGAGGCTCAGAGAGTCTGCGCCATGATCCGCGCCAAGGTTCGCGCCATGTTCGGTGAGGAGGCCGCAGACGCGGTTCGCATCCAGTACGGTGGGAGCGTGAAGCCGGACAACGCGGCTGAACTGCTCAGTCAGCCGGACATTGACGGCGCGCTCGTCGGCGGGGCGAGCCTCAAGGTGGCGGATTTCGCGGCAATCGCTAGTGCATAAATGAGCAAGATCCTTGTCGGCACATCGGGGTTCGGCTACGACGATTGGCGGGGCGTCTTCTACCCGGAGAAGCTGAAGAAGGGCGAGATGCTGAGGTACTATGCATCTCGCTTTTCGACGGTGGAGATCAACACGACCTTCTACGGCATCCCTGCGCCGAAGACGTTCGTCAAGATGGCCGAGACGA
This sequence comes from Armatimonadota bacterium, assembly GCA_035686805.1. Classification (GTDB taxonomy): domain Bacteria; phylum Armatimonadota; class UBA5829; order DTJY01; family DTJY01; genus DASRZD01. The sequence goes on along the minus strand of DASRZD010000013.1, from coordinate 17,873 downwards.
CGCCTCCCTGGTTCGATTTCGCCGTTAAGGCGAACAAGGAGCTGACCCACAATCCGGAGGTTGACCCAGGAGTCTTCGCGAGCTTCACTGAGGCCCTGAAGCCGCTCCTGGAGGCCGGCAAACTGGCGTGCGTCCTTGCCCAGTACCCGTGGAGTTTCAGGAAGAACGAGGAGAACGTCGGCAGGCTCAGGCAGCTCAGAGAGCGGTTCGGTGATCTGCCGGTCGTGGTGGAGCTTCGGAACGCCGAGTGGGTAGGGGAGGAGACCTTCGATCTCCTCAAGGACTGCCGCCTCGCGTTCTGCTGCGTGGACGAGCCTCGCTTCAAGGGCCTCATGCCCAGAGTCGCAATCGTTACCGCCCCGCCGGGGTACGTCCGATTTCACGGCCGCAACGCGAAGAAGTGGTGGCAGCACGAGGAATCGTGGGAGCGATACGACTATCTCTACACGCCCGAGGAGCTGAGCGAATGGATTCCCAGGGTGGGGGAGATCTCTGCCGCCGCCGAGAAGACCTATCTCTTCTTCAACAACCACTACAAGGGCCAGGCTGCGCAGAACGCCGTCATGTTCGCCGACATGCTCGGCCTCCCGACCGAGAGCAAGGAGACTTTCATCAGCGAGCAGGGGCAGGGAAGCCTGTTTGGCATGAATGACTGACGCCTACTCCGTCCGCTCGATCACGATGATCGCCGTGTCATCCGTTCGACGCCCGCCGGCCCACTCGCTTGATTCCCGGACGAGCGCCTCAACCACTTCCTCGGGGGAACGCTTCCCATATTCGTTCAACACTCGCACTACGCCTTCCTGCCCGAAGAACTCCGAGTTCCGCCTCGTCTCGCTCAAACCGTCCGTATACAGAATGAGCTTGTCCCCGGAGTCCAGATGGGTCTCCGATTCCTCGTAATCATGCACATCTACAATGCCCAGGAGCATGCCGGACTCGGTGAGGAAATGCACTTCCCCCGTCTTGACGCGGTAGATCGCGGGAGGCGGATGCCCGGCGATGGCATAGCAGATCCCTCCCGCGGAGTTGAGAGTCACCAGGAACAACGTGACAAAGAGCGATGGGTCAGCTTTCGCCGCTTTCAGCACGGCGTTGGCATGAATGAGCGCCTGGTTGGGAGAAGAGATGTCGTATGCGAACGCTCTAACCGTGCTTCGGGCGACGGTCGCCAGAGAGGCGGATGGTACGCCCTTGCCGGATACGTCGCCGATGAGGACGGCGATCTTCCCGCTCTCAGTCAAGAAGAAATCATAGAAGTCTCCGCCGATTTCCGCCCGGGGAGCGGGCAGGTATGCTGAAGAGATAAGATAGCCGGGGAACTCGGGGGGCTTCACGGGCAGTAGGGCGCTCTGAAGGAGGGCATAGTTGCGGGATATCTCCTCAAGCAATCGGGCATTCTCGATAATCAGTGCTGTCCTTGAGGCCAGATCCTCCAGAAGAAGCCTGTCCTCCTCGCTGAACTCGTGGATTTCCTTCATGTTAATGTACACGACTCCCACTGCCCCTCTTCGCCCGATAAGAGGCGTGCCGAGAAGAGACCTGATGCCTGCCCTCTTAATATGGGGGTCCGTTACCAGGGGATCGTGCTCCGCATCGCGTATGTACATCGTGCGCCGTTCCTGGAGGATCTTCCCGGCAAAGCCCTTGCCCACCGGAATGCGGAAGCCGATCGCTTCAGGAATGTTGCACGCCGCCACCGCCTCAAGCTCGTTCTTCTCCTCATCCAGCAGGATGACGGTGGATGAGTGAGAGTTCATCCCCTCCCTGATCTTGATCGCAATCGTCGTGAGTACCTCCTCGAATGATCCCGCCTTAAGTGTCGCCTCCGCCAGGCTCTCCATGGCAGCAATCCGCCGGCGTTCCCTCTCCAGCGCCTCCATCGCCAGCTTGCTGTCTGTGATATCCCGGGCAGTGCCGAACCCACCCGCCAGTTTGCCCTCCTCGTCGAACTCCGACTCGGCCGTTTCCCGGATCCACTTCACTATGTCGCCTACCAGGATACGGTGCTCGATGTCATAGGGCTCGCCTTTCAGTGCCGCCTGCCAATTCTGATCAACGTATTCCCGGTCGTCCGGGTGGACATGGGCAAGGAAGGCTTCGTAGGTCAATGGAGTCCCTTTCGGGATTCCGAAGATCCGATAAGTCTCATCAGACCACAGCAACTCATTGCGTCGAACATCCAGCCGCCAGCTCCCAATACGAGCTATCGCCTGTGCCCGGCTCAGATCTCGCTCGGCCTCTCTGAGCGCCTCCTCGGCCTGCTTCCGGTCCTCGATTTCCTTCTCCAGATCGGACACAAGCCGCTGGATCCGTCGCTGTGACCTTCGCATGATGATAGTGGCAAACGCTACGATGGACGTTCCCATGAGAAACGCGATCAATGCGGCCCGACCCATCGGTGTTTCGGCATGCGGGATGAGTGTATAGAAAGGAGGCACGAAGAAGTAGTCGAAGAGGATGAGCCCGACAAAGAATGCCAGCACGGCCGGCCCTTCTCCGAACAGATACGCGATAAGCATGATGGCCAGAATGTGTATAGTCGGGAATTGCGCCAGGGGGAGGCTGGGATGAATCAGCAGCAGAAGACCGGTGAGGACGGCTTCGATGACTAGCGCCGCCACATACCCGATCCAGGCGGGCAAATCATGTTTCGTTGTCGGTCCGACATCGCTGATCTGCGTCTCACGCATTATGGCCTGTTTCCCCAGGATAGCTGCAAAGCATATATGCTACGACTGTACCCATGGGTTTGCCGACATCAACCATTGACCATCTCTGCCTTTCCCTAAAGATTCCTCCCAAAACCTCCCATAACAGGGGCAAATCGAACCCTGTCCGTTTGGAGAAGCCCTCCCAAGCCTACAGGAAGCCCGACATTGCGTAGGAAGGCGACCAGGCGGAAGTTAGTACGGAATGGGCGGGGGATTGAACCCTCGCCCCTTCTGCTTTCATGGCTTCTCTTCGTTTTTCCGCCGAATACTTGCATAAACCTGGGCAAATGTTGTAATATTCAATCTTGGCACTCAGCCTCGTCGAGTGCTAACAAGTTCAAATGGAGGTGCTCACCTTGCTGAAACCGTTGGGTGATCGCATTGTGGTTAAGGCCACAGAGGCAGAGGAAGTCACTAAGGGCGGGATTGTCCTGCCCGATACCGCTCAGGAGAAGCCCCGCGAGGGCGAAGTCATCGCAGTCGGCCCCGGCACGGTCATGGAGACCGGCGCTAAGGTGCCGATGGAAGTGAAGGTCGGCGATAAGGTCATCTACTCGAAGTATGGCGGAGTCGAGGTGAAGATCGGCGGCGAGGAGTACGTCATCCTCAAGCAGAACGACGTTTTGGCCGTTTCGAATTAATGGAGGAGGGAATACATGGCAAAAGATTTGCGATACGATGAGAGCGCCCGGCGCTCGCTGGAGCGAGGCGTGAATATCCTGGCCGACGCACTGAAGGTCACGCTTGGGCCGAGAGGGCGAAATGTAGTGATCCAGAAGTCCTACGGCTCGCCGACCGTCATCAATGACGGCGTGACGATTGCCAAGGAGATCGAGGTCGAGGACCGCTTCGAGAATATGGGCGCTCAGCTCGTGCGAGAAGTCGCATCCAAGACCAACGACGTCGCGGGCGACGGCACGACCACTGCGACCGTCCTGGCGCAGGCAATCGTCCGCGAGGGCCTGAAGAACGTCGCGGCCGGCTCGAACCCCATGCTCGTGAAGAAGGGGATCGAGAAGGCCGTCGCGGCCGCGGTCGAGGAGATTGCCAAGGTCAGCAAGCCCGTCGAGGACCGGACTCAGGTCTCGAAGGTTGCCGCCATCTCCGCAAACGACCCCGAGATCGGCGAGTTGATCGCCGACGCGATGGAGAAGGTCGGCAAGGACGGCGTCATCACGGTCGAGGAGTCCAAAGGAACTGCCACCGAGCTCGAGTTCGTCGAGGGCATGCAGTTCGACAAGGGCTACATCTCTCCCTACATGGTCACCGACCCCGAGCGCATGGAGGCGGTCTTCGAAGAGCCGTACATCCTGCTCTATGAGAAGAAGATCAGCGCCATCGGCGACCTCATCCCGCTCCTGGAGAAGCTCGTCCGAACCGGCAAGCCTCTCGTGATCATCGCTGAGGACCTCGAGGGCGAGGCGCTGGCAACTCTGGTCGTCAACAAGCTGCGCGGCACACTGAATGCGGTCGCGGTCAAGGCCCCCGGTTTCGGCGATCGCCGAAAGGCCATGATGGAGGACATCGCCATCCTGACCGCCGGCAAGTTTATCACCGAGGACCTGGGCCTGAAGCTGGAGAACGCTGACCTCCCAATGCTCGGCCAGGCGAAGAAGGTCATCATCACCAAGGACGACACGACCATCATCGAGGGCAAGGGCGCTGAGGCCGACATCCATGGCCGAATCAACCAGATCAAGAAGCAGATCGAGGACACCGAGTCGGATTACGACAAAGAGAAGCTGCAGGAGCGGCTGGCGAAGCTCTCTGGCGGAGTGGCCGTCATCCAGGTCGGCGCTGCCACCGAGACCGAGCTTAAGGAAAAGAAGCATCGGATCGAGGACGCTCTTTCGGCGACTCGCGCGGCGGTGGAGGAGGGGATCGTCCCCGGCGGCGGAATCACTCTGCTGAACCTACGCTCCGTCCTCGCGAAGATGGAAGGCACCGCCGAGGAGATGGTCGGCATCAATATCGTGAAGCGCGCGCTCGAAGAGCCGACGCGCCTGATCGCGGCGAACGCGGGCGTGGAAGGCTCGATCGTAGTCGAGAAGATCAAGAACATGCCGAAGGGCACGGGTTTCAATGCCGCGACCGGCGAGTATGAGGATATGCTGAAAGCCGGCATCATTGACCCGGCGAAGGTGGCTCGCGTGGCGCTGGAGAATGCCGCGAGCATCGGCTCGATGATTCTCACCACCGAGGCCCTCGTCGCCGACATCCCCGAGGAGACGAAGGCCCCGACCGGACCTCCGATGGGCGGTGGTATGGGCGGCGGCATGGGCATGCCGGGAATGTACTAGGGAAATGGTCGATGGTCGGATGGCCAATGGCTGATGGTCCGACCTGTCCGACTTGTCCGACGCGTCCGACCGTAACCGGTTGACGATTGACGAAACGAGCGTCGCCACCGATAGACGTAGAACGACGGGGCGGGAGTTTAAGCTCCCGCCCCTGATCTCAGAATCAGCATGTATCAAAGCGAAAGCACCTTCGATGTGCTCATAAGCGACGCCCTGAAAGCCCCATTCTCAGGTTGGGACTTCTCCTATATCCATGGGCGGAAGGAAAGCGGGGAGTGGCCCTGGAGCTACGGCGATATTGTCCGAAGTGCAATGCTCGGCATCGGTTCCCTGCTTGACATGGGGACTGGCGGGGGAGAGGTCTTCTCGGGATTTGCACCATTTCCCCCGCACACCATTGCTACGGAAGGCTATCCACCCAACGTGCCCATCGCGCGGGCGCGACTGGAGCCACTCGGCGTTTCCATTGTCCCGGTTGTTGATGACCTCGATGTTCCACTTCCCTTCTCTGATGGCGAGTTCGATCTGGTGATCAATCGCCAGGAGTGGTTCAATCCGATAGAAGTGGCGCGGATACTAACTCCCGGCGGAAGGTTCATCACCCAGCAGATAGGTGTAGGTAACGAATCTGAAATTGTCGAAGGGCTGAAGGGCAAGCCCACCGAGCCGGACTCCGATCCATGGTGCCTCGATTACGTGGTCCGGCAGCTTCTCGACGCAGGTCTGGAGGTTGAGGACGCCCGAGAAGCGTCCACTAAGTCCATCTATTCGGATATTGGTGCCATTGTCTATCAAGTACGGGCGTGTCCATGGTGGGTAGAGGACTTCACAGCCGAGAAGTATCGCGACCGTCTTCTGGCCATGCATAAGCATATCGAGAAGCACGGTGGTTTCGAGTCTACCGAGACTCGCCTGCTAGTCGTCGCCAGAAAGCCCAGGCGATGAGTCGGTTAACTTCACAAAGCAGTCGCTGAATAATACACAAATCTTCGTTGACAAGGACTACACCATTCTGGTATAGTCTGATTGCGGATTTCGGATATCGGATTTCGGATTAGAGAGCTTTCCGGACACTGCATGTTTGCTTCTCATCATTTCCCAGGATCACCGTGGTATGGACAACCTCAATAGACTTCAGGAGCATGTGGTCGTAATAGACTTCGGGGCGCAGTATAGCCAGCTTATCGCTCGCAGGATTCGCGAGTGCAATGTGTATTGCGAGATTCTCCCTTACGATACTCCCGCGGAGGAGCTTGCGGCTCGCAAGCCGAAGGGGATCGTGCTCTCGGGCGGGCCGTCGAGCGTATACGAAGAGGACGCGCCTCATCCCGACCCGAGGATATTCGAGCTGGGGATTCCGGTGTTGGGGATATGCTATGGCATGCAGCTAATGGGCTATAATCTCGGTGGCAACGTCGGCCCGGGGGACAAGCGCGAGTACGGCAAGACCGAGCTGAAGGTCGTCGAGGGCTGTGACCTTTTCTACGGCCTCGACAAGCAGCTCATCGGATGGATGAGCCACGGGGACTCCGTGAAGCAGACGCCCGAGGGATTCCAGGTCATCGCTAGGACCGCCAATACCAGCGTCGCGGCGATGGCGAACCCCATCCGACGGCTGTACGCCGTCCAGTTCCACCCGGAGGTCGTCCACACCCCCAAGGGCAAGCAGATCCTGGAGAACTTCCTTTACCGCGTGTGCGAGTGCAAGGGCGACTGGACGATGGAGTCGTTCATCAAGCTGGCGGTCGAGGGCATCAGGCGGCAGGTCGGCAAAGGGAAAGTCATCCTTGCCATGAGTGGAGGAGTGGACTCGTCGGCGGCAGCGATCCTAATCCACAAAGCCATCGGAGACCAGCTCACCTCCATCTTCGTGGACAACGGCCTCCTGCGCAAGGGCGAGCCCGAGACGGTAGCGCAGACCTTCCGAGACAAGTTCGGGCTGAAGCTGGTGGTCGTGGATGCGGAGGATCGCTTCCTAAACGCGCTTGCCGGCGTGACCGATCCTGAGAAAAAGCGGAACATTATCGGGCGGGAATTCGTCCGTATCTTTGAGGAAGAGGCTGCAAAGCTAGGGGACGTTGATTTCCTCGCGCAAGGCACGATCTATCCCGACGTAATCGAGAGCGGGAGCAAGGTCGCTGCCACCATCAAGTCGCACCACAATGTCGGCGGACTCCCGGAAGACATGAAGCTCCAGCTTGTCGAGCCGCTGAGGCAGCTTTTCAAGGACGAGGTGCGGCGGGTCTGCGAGGAATTGGGCCTCCCGGAGGAAATCGCGTGGAGGCAGCCGTTCCCCGGGCCGGGGCTGGCGGTGCGCATCATCGGCGAAGTCACGAAAGAGCGGCTGGACGTCCTGCGGGAAGCGGATGCAATCGTTCTGGAGGAGATCAAGAATGCCGGCCTCTATCGGAGTATCTGGCAGGCGTTCGCGGTCCTTCTGGCCATAAGGAGCGTGGGAGTGATGGGCGATGCCCGGACTTACGCTCACCCGATCGTACTTCGAGCGGTGACCAGTGACGACGCCATGACCGCCGATTGGGCGAAGCTTCCTTACGAATTGCTCGAGCGGATAAGCAACAGGATTATAAACGAAGTCAAGGGGGTAAACCGAGTATTGTACGACATCAGCTCCAAGCCCCCGGCAACCATCGAATGGGAGTGAACGCGAACATCGCCGAAATACTCCTGGCCCCGGAGAAGATCGCCGAGAGGGTAGGGGAGCTTGGGCGGCAGATCTCCTCCGACTATGAGGGCAAGAACCTGCTTTTGGTCGGGATACTGAAAGGCGCGTTCGTTTTCCTGGCCGATCTTGCAAGAAGCATCTCGATTCCGCTGGAACTGGATTTCGTCGCCATATCGAGCTATAAGTCAGCCACCGAATCCGGCGGGATCGTGAAGGTCGTGAAAGACCTCGATTGCGATGTGGAAGGCAAGGATGTCCTGATCGTGGAGGACATCGTTGATACCGGCTGGACGCTCAAGATGAGCTACCTGGCCGACAATCTCTTTGCGCGAAAAGCGGCCAGTGTGCGAGTCTGCACTCTTCTGGACAAGCCGGATCGCAGGCAAGTCGAACTAGATCTTGACTATGTCGGCTTCGTGATACCGAATAAGTTTGTTGTGGGGTACGGCCTGGACTTCAACGGCCTGCATAGGAATCTGCCGTATATTGGAATACTGAAGGAGGAGACTCAACGGGAATAGCTGTACTCGCCGGAAAATATTGTAGACAGATGGTGTACAATATGGTATAATCACCGGTGAGAGTGAACATTTCCTCAGTCCCGATCATTCGGGACGCAGGTTACTGCATCACCTTAGACACCTAATGCTCCTTTGAAGCTCGATCATCCCAGGTTAGCGCTTACTTTTACTTGGCTTAACCCAATCAGGGACTCATAGCATACATGTTAATCAGACGAGAGGTGGACCCTTCATGGAAGGACTCGAACTAGCCGAACTAGGCAACAAGACGGTGGAAGAAATCCAGGAGATCGCCAAGGAACTTGGCATCGAAGGCGGGGATCTTCCGAAACAAGACCTGGTCTTCAAGATCCTGCAGGCGCAGACCGAGCAAAGCGGACTGATCTTCAGCCAGGGCGTGCTGGAGATCCTGCCGGACGGATGGGGCTTCCTGCGCAAGAGCCTCAACTTCTCCCCGGACCCGGAGGATATCTATGTCTCCCAGTCGCAGATCAAGCGGTTTGGCTTGAAGACGGGCGACACGGTCTCCGGCCAGGTGCGTCCGCCAAAAGACACGGAGAAGTACTTCGGCCTGCTTCGGGTGGAAGCGGTCAATGGCTCAGACCCAGAGGTCGCTCGGCGGCGGGTGAACTTCGAAGATCTCACGCCTATCTATCCGAACGAGCGTATAGTACTGGAGACGGCCGCCGGCAACATATCCGCCAGGTTCATTGACCTCATAGCACCCATCGGCAAGGGCCAGCGCGGCCTGATAGTTGCGCCACCGAAGGCCGGCAAGACGACGCTCTTGAAGATCATCGCGAACAGCGTCACGACCAATCATCCGGAAATCGTGCTGATGGTGTTGCTGATTGACGAGCGGCCGGAGGAAGTCACTGATATTCGGCGATCGGTGAAGGGCGAGGTAATCAGTTCGACGTTCGACGAGGCTCCCGAGAACCACATGAGGGTGTCCGAGATGGTCCTGGAGAAGGCCAAGCGTCTAACGGAGTCGGGCAAAGATGTTGTAGTTCTGCTGGACAGCCTTACAAGGTTCGCAAGGGCGTCGAACCTGACCGTCACTCCGAGTGGACGGACGCTATCAGGCGGATTGGATCCGTCAGCGCTCTATCGGCCGAAGCGATTCTTCGGTGCAGCAAGGAATATCGAGGAAGGCGGCAGTCTCACGATTCTGGCAACCTGTCTTGTTGAAACCGGCAGCCGAATGGACGACGCCATCTTCGAAGAGTTCAAGGCCACCGGCAACACCGAGCTCGTGCTCGACCGAGCGCTAGCCGAGCGCAGACTCTATCCTGCCATTGATATCAAGAGATCAGGCACCAGGCACGACGAATTGCTGTATAATGAAGATACGCTCAATCGAGTGTGGCAGCTTCATCGCCTGCTCGCGGCCCTGGATTCCGTTGAGGCGACCGAGCTTCTGATAGACCGTCTCATGCATACGAAATCGAATACTGAGTTCTTGCAGATCGTGGACAAGACTATCAAGAACATAGATTAGCGCGCCTGGGTTTTCGGGTAACAGCAACCATAATAGTATTGTACGGGCCCAGCGAGGACTCGCAGAAGAGGGTATTGTTGTGAAAGAGGATGACGAGGAATTCGAGCCCGGGTCGGAAGAGTTCATACCACCCGAGGAGCAACCAGGCAGGCCTCGCAGGTCCGACGAAGATCTGACCTCAGAGATCGAGAACCGGCAGCCTCGGAAACTCGACGAAAAGGAAGTCCAGGTCATCGGCGTCTACGAGCATCAGGAGCAAGGCCTTCTTCCGCCAGGATTCTCGCCTCCCGCGTTCGTTCTCCTGCGTGACAAGCAAGGCCGCCAGGTTCTGATCTTCATTGACCGCTCGGTGGCATTTGCCATTTCGCTTGCCCTGGAAGACAAGGCTGCCGACCGCCCGCTTACCCACGACTTGCTGAAGAACCTCGCCGATCGGCTGGGCTGCAAGATCGAGCGGGTGACCATAGACGACTTATGGCAGGACACTTATTACGCCAGGCTGAGCGTCTCCGTGAATGGCAATAGCATGGAGATCGACGCTCGTCCCAGCGATGCAATTGCATTGGCCCTGCGTGCGAAAGCCCCCATCTACATGGCCGAGTATGTCTTGGAGAACGCCTCGATTACCGAGGAAACGTAGACTAGGCTCGCCTCGCCTGAACGAGAAAGCCACCCACAAACCCTGTCAGGAAGAATGCCACAAGTAGTATCAACTCCACGTCGTTCGCAAGTGTCTGAACCGGATGGGCCTTATTGGCCCCGGCAGCGACCGCGAGGCAGCCAAGGATGACGATCATGGGCAAGAGAAGCGCTATCGGCACGACAATCCATTCACTGATGTGGAGTAGGGGAGGGATTGTGCACCTCTTGAAGGCAGCACAGGCGATCCATTGAACCCAATCTGTCGCCGACAAGCAGCAGGATCGTGGCAGTGGCGACATAGAGAAGGGCAATCGCAGTTGCGGCGACAGGCGTGCCTTCATCATATTCCAGAAGACCATGCTATCCGAGCCGTAGGGAATAAGACCGATTGCACGGTAAGTCTGATATTGGCGCTGGTACGCCTGTGCCTCGTCCGCATGTCGTGGGATTCCTCGCCAGAAACGCTCCCTATGCCACCGATCAACATGCCATAGATCAGCAATCGCAAGCGATTCTCCGCCAGAATAGGTAATTCATTCTTCCCTGAGACCTGTGTGGGCCAAACTCAGCCTTTGGGGAAGAGAGAAGGACGGTTTACTGAACTGGAGTTAACATAAGATATATTATCAGCCGCACGCGCGTAGTGTAAAGAATAAGGGAAGGACACCGCGCCCTTCCCTTCGAAATGTCTTGATTTGACTGCGCGTCAGACCCCTGCGGGCTGCCTCAGCGCCTCGAGACTGCTCTCGATCTCTTTGATCGTCTCGTGGCACTGCGCGATGATCTCTCTAGCGTCACGAATCACTATCTCGGGCTCTTGCTGGTTTCTAGCCGAGTAGAAGACCGTGACTGCGAACAGAGCGCCCAGGAGTCCGGCCGTCACTCCTATTATCAGCGGTAAACTCGATCTATCTTCGCTCACGCTAGCAGCCTCCGGTAGGTATTGATAGCTATCAATGGGCTATACCGAAACGTCGTAAATCTTGTTGCCGTCTGCCCCATCCTCCAGCGACTTGAAAATGCGCTTTACGAACGAGATCAGCTCCATGGGGTTGAATGGCTTGGTGAGATAGCAGTCCACGCCCGACTGCCAGCCTCGGAACACATCGGCGTCCTGGGCCTTAGCAGTGAGCATTATGACTGGAATCTCACGGGTGCTTGGGTTGCGCCTAAGATTCTGGAGCACCTCAAAGCCATCCATGTAGGGCATCATGACGTCCAAGACCACGAGATCCGGATTCTCTTGTTCCACCATCTCCAGCGCTTCCTTGCCATCACTGGCGGTGACGACCTCATAGCCCTGGCGTTCAAGGTTGACCTGCACCAGTCTGACTATATGCTTCTCGTCATCAACGGCGAGGATTTTCCTCGGCATGGTTGCGTCCTCCTCTCGAAACTACCGTATCAGTATAGCAATCCATAGTACTATTGTCAATTCGCGTGCGGTATTTCCATTGTTCGGATGCATACTTTTCCTTTGCCAGGCGGAAGGCCGATTCGGTTTCGTCCTTGGTAAGAGTAGTAGCAACGAATTGCAGGCCAAGAGCGCGCTCAAACCCCACTACCATGGCCATTCGCGCGGCCTTGAACGGAGTCGCCGCGAGCACACTTATTCTGCGTCCTTGGGCAGTCCGGCCGAATACGTCAATGGTCGGCGGCTCGTAAGGGATCGAGCCCTGCTCCAAGATTGCTCCCCACTTTCGCACTTGAGCCGCTCCCGCTACTTTCTCTTTACCCACTCGAAGGTCACAAACGGCGGTATGGGCGAAACAATCCGCGCTTCGGTCATTCGCGACATCCCGTTCTGCCGGCCCCATCTCCGCCATGATTCCAAGTTCCTCGAAGCCGGCGATAATGCCTTTCATGAGCCAGGCATGACTGCCCAGCACGCCCTTGAAGCCCTCCGGTATATCCTTTTCGCCGATTGCTATGCTGAAAGTTATATCCCACCCATGGACCACGGCTCGCCCACCGGTCGGCCTGCGAACTATCTCTATGTCTAAGTTTCGGCAATAATCCTCATCAATCTTAGACTTTTTAAGATCCTGGAAGTATCCCAAGGAAACAGCCGGCTTCTCCCAGCCGTATAATCTCAGGGTCGGCAGGCATTCACCGTCGGCATAGGACTTCAGTATGGTCTCGTCCGCCGCCATATTGTAGGCAGCTCGGTGATTATGGTCAAGTATCAGTCGCCAGGTTTGCCCCATCTAAGTTCCATGTTCCTTGCCGCCGCAGTCTCGTCCAAGCGGGTGACGGGCGTGTTGTGAGGCGCTGTCCTCACGATCTCGGGATCGGATTCAGCTTCGCGTGCGATCGCCAGCAGCGCCTCCGCAAATGCATCCAGAGTCTCCACGCTCTCTGTCTCTGTGGGCTCAATCATTAGCGCCTCGGCGACTATGAGCGGAAAATAGACCGTGGGCGGGTGAAATCCGTAGTCAATCAGGCGCTTCGCGATATCCAGCGCCCTGACTCCCAGCGCCTTCTGCCTGGCCGCCGATGCCACGAACTCGTGCATGCACCGGCCGTCATAGGGGACATCATAAGCGGTTTTCGCCTTGGTCAGCAGGTAATTCGCATTCAGAACGGCATTCTCGGCCACTCTTTTGAGCCCGTCAGGTCCCTGGCTAAGGATATATGCGTAGGATCTCAGGATGACGCCCACATTGCCGAAAAATGGGTGCAGCCGACCGATTGACTCCGGCCGGTCAGAATCCAGGCAGTATTTCCCTGCCGAATACTCGATCGTCGGAATGGGAAGATATGGCTTCAGGAAGCCCTTGACCGCCACCGGCCCTGATCCGGGGCCTCCTCCGCCGTGGGGAGATCCGAAGGTCTTGTGGAGATTGAAATGCATGGCGTCCACACCGGCATCACCAGGGCGATGGATGCCCAGGATTGCGTTCATATTCGCGCCGTCGCAGTACAGTAATGCCCCAGAATCGTGAATGAGCTGTGAAATCTTTTTGATATCCGATTCGAAGAGCCCCAGTGTGTTCGGATTTGTGAGCATGACTGCGGCAACTTCATCCGAGAGTTGGCCTGCGAGGGCTGAGCAATCCACCAACCCGTTCTCGCCTGAAGGGATCTTCACTATGTCGTATCCGCATCGAGCAGCAGTCGCGGGGTTCGTCCCGTGAGACGAGTCGGGCACGATGATGATATGGCGACGCCCCTCCCCTGCCCTCTCGTGATGCCGCTTGAAGAGCATAAGACCGGTCAGCTCGCCCTGGGCTCCTGCCGCCGGCTGGACGGTCACCGCATCCATACCGGCGATCTCCGCCAGGAACACCTGCATGTCATATAGGATGCAGAGCATCCCCCGGCACAGATCCTCGGCCTGATACGGATGCAGTCTCGAGAATCCCGGGAGGGCGGCGATCTCTTCGTTAATCTTTGGGTTGTACTTCATGGTACACGAGCCGAGCGGGTAGAAGCCGGTATCAACCCCATAGTTCATGCTCGAAAGATGAGTAAAATGCCGAATGACGTCTATCTGGCTGAGCTCCGGGAGATCGAGGTCACCCCGAAGATTGTCGCGCCCGACGTACTCGGCGGGGCGCCGCTCAGGCACGTCCACCGGAGGCAGACTGACGCCGGCTCGCCCAGCGGAACTCTTCTCAAAAACCAGGGGCTCCAGGCTCATTCGGCCAATCCCTCCACGAAAGCATGGATTTCATCTCTTGTTCGCATCTCAGTTACACACACCAGCATGTGATCCGCTAGGTCGGGGTAAAACCGGCCCAGGTCCAGCCCCCCTATGATTTTCCTATCGAGCAGTCGCCGATTGATCTCATCAACCGGTCTGCTGCACTGCACCACAAATTCCTTGAAGAAAGGCGCGTCGAATGGGATGCCGCAGTCCGTGAGACCGGAGATTGTCTCCATGGCATAGTGCGCCTTCTGAAGACACAGATTCGCCACCTGCTGCAATCCCAGCTTCCCGAGCGTCGTCAGATAGACCGCCGACGCGAGCGCGACGAGCGCCTCATTCGTGCATATGTTGGAGGTCGCTCGCTCCCGGCGGATGTGCTGTTCGCGGGTCTGAAGGGTAAGCGTATAACCTCGCCGTCCCTCGGTATCCACAGTTGCGCCGACGACCCGCCCGGGCATCTGGCGGACGTACTTCTTCTTGCATGCGAAAATGCCCAGCAGCGGCCCGCCGAAACTCATCGGAATCCCGAGGGATTGCCCCTCCGCGACGCATATGTCGGCATCGTAATCGCCAGGCGGCCTAATGAGTCCAAGAGAGATCGGATCACAAGCAGCGATGAACAATGCCCCGGACTGATGTGCACGCGATCCGGCATCGTCCAGGGATTCCAGCGCACCGAAGAAGTTCGGATTCTGAACGACTACGCATGCGGTTTCGGCAGTTGTGAGAGTGGACAACTCCAGGAAATCGGTCTTGATACCATTCCGACCGGCCTCTACAAGCTTGCACCCCGAGGCCCAGGCATAAGTGCGCATTACCTCTCGATAAGCCGGATGAACGCAGCTCGAGACCACCCACTCCTTTCGACCGGTGATGCTGGTCGCCATGAGGGCGGCCTCGGCAAGGGCTGAGGCGGCATCATACATGGATGCGTTCGCCACTTCCATGCCGGTCAATTGGCAGGCGAGGGTCTGGAATTCGAAAATAGACTGGAGATTGCCCTGGCTGATCTCCGGCTGATAGGGCGTGTAGGACGTGTAGAACTCGGACCTGCCGATCACTGCCCCTACGGTGGATGGGATATAGTGATCGTAAATGCCGGCGCCCAGGAAACTTGCATGATCTTCCAGATTGGAGTTCTCTTTGCTAAGGGCGCATGCATGACTTCTGATTTCTATCTCACTCAGCGGACCGGGAATGTCCAGTGGCCTCTGCATGACCAGATCCTCGGGGATCTGGTCGAACAACTCCGATATGCTCGCAGCTCCTATGGAATCGAGCATGCGCTTACGGTCCGCATGTGTATTGGGGATATACGGCAAGCTTATTGCTCCTGGATGAAAGTCTCGTATTGCTCGCCAGTCATGAGATCGTCTACTTCGCTGGGGTGGTCCATTTTGATGATCGCGATCCAGGCCGAAGTATACGGCTCTTCATTGACGAGTTCGGGGGTCTCTGGGAGTTCTTCGTTTATCTCGACAATCTCGCCACTCACGGGGGCGAGCAGATCCGAGACGGTCTTGACCGACTCGATTGTTCCGAAGACATCACCTTTCTGAACCAGCGTCCCAACCGTGGGTAGTTCGAGGAATACCACATCCCCAAGCTCCGACTGGGCATGGTCGGTGATACCGACTGTGGCCATATTGTCTTCCATGCGCACCCACTCATGGGTACTGCTGTACCTCAGATCTTCGGGAATCACTTCTAACTCCTTTCAGCTTTTGACTGCGGCTGGCGCAAGCGACTTCGATCGGTAGAAAGGCAGGCGCACGGTGTCAAAAGGACAGGGCTTGTCTCGTATTTGAACGTCCAATCGCACGCCTTCTACCGCGTAGTCTGGTTCTACGTAGGCCATCGCGATTCCTTTCCCCAGAGTGGGCGAGAAAGTCCCGCTGGTAACCATGCCTACGGCGGCTCCATTTGCCGCCACGGCCTGCTCGTGCCTTGGAATACAGCGGTCCACCGATGTGAGGCCGGTGAGCAGTTGACGAGGCCCTTGCTCTTTGACCTTGAGGATTGCCTCCCTGCCGATAAACTCTCCCTTTTCGGGTTTTACCGCCCACATCAGTCGGGCTTCGACCGGCGACGTCTGAGTGGTCAGCTCATTCCCGTAGAGCGGGTAGCCGGCCTCGGTTCTGAGGACGTCCCGACCTGCCAATCCGACCGGCTGAGCACCGAAGTCCTCTCCCTGTTTCATTACCAGACGCCAAACAGGCAGACTATCGGAAGCGGAGCAGTAGATTTCGAAGCCGTCCTCGCCGGTATAGCCGGTCCTCGCTATCCATGCTTCGATGTCCCCTACCCTGCCCTTTTTGACCGTAAATCGGCGGATGGAATCCAGATCAAGGTTGAGTATCGGCTGGAGCAGCCTCAGGGCCGCCGGCCCTTGAACCGCGACGAGGCCGGTTTCACTCGATCTATCCCGGCAGTCAGCGCCCATGGTATTATGCCCCTGGACCCACTCGAAATCCGACGCAATATTCGACGCGTTGACAACCGGCATGTAGAGGTCGGAATCCAGCCGGTAGACGATCAGATCATCTATGACGCCGCCGTTCTCATTGCACATAAGTGTGTATTGGGCGTCGCCGACCTCCAGGCGGGAAGCATCATTGGTGGTGACAAGTTGGATCAGGTCGAGCGCCGGAGGGCCGGAAACCATGAACTCGCCCATATGCGAGAGGTCGAATATCCCGGCCGTCGAGCGGACGGCCTCCACCTCCCGAACGATGCCGGCATAATACAGCGGCATCTCCCAGCCGGCGAACTGGGTCATCTTGGCGCCGAGGCGCAAATGCTCGTCATGCAGTGCGGTTCTCATCATCGAGAATATGCCCTTTCAATCTAGGCTCAAAACGAAAGCATGGGGTTCAAGCGGCGCCAAAGCTTTCGATCGCGGCTGTCATGGCGCGAATATGCTGGGGCGTGGTCCCACAGCATCCGCCGATTATGTTGGCGCCCAATTGAGCGGATTTCACTGCGAATTCGGCCATCTCTTCGGGAGTGCTATCGTAAGTAGTCCGGCCGTCCACGATCTTCGGCAAGCCGGCATTCGGTTGAGCGATCACAATCGTGGAAGCGGCATTCCTGATTTGCGCAATAATGTCGAGGGTCTGCTGAGGGCCTACGCCGCAGTTCGCGCCCACTCCGGCAGCGCCTGCTTTGGACAATTCCTGAGCTGCTTTCACGGGATCCAGACCCATCATGGTGCGGCCGCCGGTGTCGAATGCGAACGTGCAGAAACAGGGCAATCCGGATCGGAGTGCGCCGGCGAGCGCCGCCTTGGCTTCCTCCAGGGCCGAAAACGTTTCCAGAAGGATCACGTCTGCGCCACCGGATGCGAGCGCGCAAGCCTGCTCGGCAAATATGTCGGCGGCATCTTCGAAGGTGAGGTCTCCCAGCGGTTCCAGAAAATCGCCCGTCGGACCAATCGAGCCTGCCACGGAGTTATCAGCGCCGGCCGCGTCACGAGCGATTGCTGCACCCGCAGAATTCAACTCGACTACTCGGTTCGCAAGTGCGTAGGCCGCCAGTTTGAGCCTGCTTCCGCCGAATGTGTTCGTACTTATCATCCGAGAGCCTGCCTCGATGTAGGCGGCGTGGATTGCTCGAACGACGTCCGGCTTTTCAACATTCCACAGGTCGGGGCAGGCGCCCGCTTGCAGGCCGTATTGCTGGAGCATCGTGCCCATCGCTCCGTCGCTGATCACAGGCCTGGTCTTCGTCAACTGGACAAGTGTGTCTCCCGTCATGCCGCGTTTCCTTGCATCAGAGCCTGGAGTATGTCAATCCTGCTGATGATCCCGACGGGCTTCTTGTCCTTCACCACCGGCAGCCACCGAAATCTCTTGGCGATC
>DASRZD010000012.1:0-11213 GCA_035686805.1 Armatimonadota bacterium | reverse complement strand
GGAGGACTACAAGTTCGAGATGGAAAAGATTGATTTTCTCCCAGGCGACGTTCTGCTCTTCTATACCGACGGCGCAACGGACGCTCGGAGGAACGGTGACTTCCTGGGCATCGACGGCCTGGAAAGCATGTTCTGCTCGGCAGCGCTTGGTCACGCCCACCAGATTGTGGATGACATAGACAGGGGAGTGCGCGAATACGCAGAAGGGTTCCTGCGGGACGACATCGCTCTGTTGGTGCTCAAGTACCGGCGTCATCCGCGACATGTTAAGCAAAGTTAGCAAGCCATGACAAGTGTGTCACATGGTTGAGCTAGAACTGTACAATCCGACGACATTTATGACGTAGACCAGCGGTCTGTAAGGGGTTTGACGCCTGGTTCCGTGTGTCAGCACAGGGCTCACGAGAGCCAAAATTATGGCCGAAAAATAACAGTTTCGACCCTCTGCATTTCATTGACAGTTTCGGGCCTTCGTGGTAAATTGGGTCCTGCTTCTCTCCCTTGAAAGTCGGCAAGCCCTCGGCTGTGCAAGAAGCACTAATTCATCTTCGGGACGAACGGAATTGGCGGCATGACCACAGAAGTACAGATTACGAAAAACCGATCACACTTGCTCTATTTCCGCAAGGTCATGTCGGTCCTCGCATCGAGGATGGGAATGTCACGAAGGGCAATCGCCGAAACCCATCACGCTGTCGTGAGGATTTGCACCCAAAGCGAGGGCTGTCTGAACGTCCACCTGTCTACGAGTGAAATGTATCTTATCGTTGAGATCAGCGGCTCGGTACCGGAAGTCAGTTCTCTAAAGAGGATGAGCCGGTTGGTGGATAAGGTGGAGGTTGCCGACCGCACTATCACTTTGACCAAGTGCATCAGGAAGACCGAGACGGTCGCCTATTCGCCGGCATTGGGAACGACGGCCCCGCAAAGCTGAACAACCGGCCAGAGCAGTCCCCGCACAACAGCCCGCGCCGCCGATGAATGCTCGATGCCCCTGGCTATCGGCGGGCTGATCCTGTAGTACCAGGCCACGAACGCTCTCCCCGGACGGTTAGTGAGCATGTAGTCGTCCCGAAATCGCCTCAGCGCCAGCACATGCTTTTCCATCGGCGTGCCGTAGGCGGCAGTCGCGATGAAGCACTTCGGCGAGCCGTAAGGGCTCGTTCGGATGTCTATCCGGTCTATCACCCACCGATCGCGAACCTTCTCCAGGTAGTAAACTAGATAGGCGGTCCGATACCCGCTGTCCGGCCCCACGTATTCATGAGTGGCCTTCACTCGGGCTGACAAGGCATGCCTGTCAATCGAGGTAAACCAGAAGTCGGCGGTGTGAATCGTCCCGATCGCTTCGTCCGTCAGTTTGTAGATCTCCCTGGGAGCGAGGGTGTGGGAGAACTTGCCATTGTAGTATATGTCCACTCCGCCCAGATGGTCCACATGCCACATAAGGAGCTCGGGATCGCCCTCGCGCCAGGTCGCCTCGATGTCTACGAGCGCTTCATCGAGACTTCCGGGACTCGGATTCTGATACTCATATTGCCGGCGCCAGCGATGACGGTCGGTGCCCCAGGTGTCTTGGTCAATGATTACTACCGTTCCTCGATCATAGTAGGGGTAATTCCGGTAGAAGATGTTGTCGTATGGATAAAAGAAGCGGTCGGCGTAGTGGTGGCGGTATTCGTAGTCGGGATCCCGGCGCTCCTCACGTTTCAGGGTTTGACCGCTTACATCCGGAGTACCAGGTCCTCGCTGCTCGGGCGTGGAGTAAGTCGGCTGGTCCGATGTACTGTCGTCCCGCCTTTCCTCATACTGGTAGACCGGAGCGCTGTCAGTCCGCGGGGTAGACGAACTGGAGTCATCTCGATGGTTCAGGGGTGGGGGCTGCTGGACTTCCGGTGCTTGCTGGGTCTCCTCCGACGAATCCTCGGGAGTCTTAGTCTGCGTGATGCCCTTTGCTATCGCAACCGACGACATCAGCAGCCCGACGATCAACAGAATTGCGACCAGTACAGCCCCGAATCCCCGAATCCTCATTTGATCTCCACGCTATGCGCTAATACAACTCGTATGGCGAGGTGCCGACTTCCGTGATGTACCACTCAGCGCCTGACTTCTCCAGCCGGTACTTCACATAGACAGTCTTGCGGTCACCATTGCCGGAATCGAACTCATCGTAATAGACGTGCTTGCCGTATGCCACCGCCTCACGGCTGTCATGCCATTTCACGTCGTAGAACTCGAAGCTTACCGTGTCTATGTTCTTCATGGCGTCAAGCGTCATATCACGGTAGTCCTCACTGTCCACCGAATAGGCATATTCGCCCTTTAGCGAAATGTCTATCTTGTCGCCGCGCCTGACGTGATCCATCAACAGGTCTATATCCCCGCGCTCCCAGGCATGTTCGATGTCACCGACGGCTGATGCCACCGAGCGATATCTCCACCCGTTCGAGTAGTAGCTGTCATAATCCACGTAGTTGTCGCGGAACACGATGATCGGAATCTCGACATAGACCACCGCTGGGAAAACTCGGTGGATGTAGTACACCCGGTGACTGTATATGTAGGGCGGGAAGAAGCCGTAGTAGTAGCAATACAGCGATGGATAGGCATACCCCGCGCGGTAATCATAGGCATAGTAGCGATAACTGCCGGGGAAGAAGTTGATGTTGATGTTGACATTCGAGTGACTGCCGCCATGGTCCCGGTTGGAATCTCTGCGAGACTCGGCCTTTTCCCGACGTGATCGCCAGATCTGGGAAAGATCCTCATAGTCCTTCCGATACGAGCCTGCCGGGCTGACTTTGGATGTCCTCTGCTCGCTCCTGTCCTGGATCCTAGTTCTGGATTCGGACCTGGTGGTGACACCCACGTTGCTTGATCCCTTCAGGCCAGTGGAGGACGGCGTGTTACGATGCTGAGTTACCGAGCTGTTGTTCTCGGTCTGCGGACGATCATTGGACGCATCACGCCTGATGGTGCTGCTTGGGGCCTTATGCCGCGGGTCATCCTGCTGACTTGAACTGGTCGATCGGGAAGTGCTGTTGCTTGGGCTCGAATTGTTGTTGTGCTGCGAAGATACGCCGCTCCCCTGCGATCCATTGCTGTGCTGCGTCTCCTGTGAGGAGCTATTCCCATAGCTTGAGCTCTTACTGCGGGATTGGCTCGAAGGCGGGTCATGGCGCGTTTCGTTCTGAGTGTAGTAGTTGCCCTTGTTAGAGTTGCTTGACCCGGAGCTGCTCCCATGGCTTGAGTTACTTGAACTTCCATTAGAGCTGCTCGATCCCACGCTGCTCCCATGGCTTGAACTACTGGAACTCCCGCTGTTTGAGTTGCTCGAGCTGCTCTTGCTGGAGCTGCTGGAGCTGTCACTGTTGCGGGAACTCTGGGATGAGGGTCCACTGGACGACGAGTCGCTACGCGAATTCCCCGACTTCTGGACCCCTTTCGCATAGGCTAGCTGGCCTGACGACACAAAGAAGATGACCGCCAGCGCGACGATGAGAGGCAAAACTAAGGTGAGGAACGATCCCCTTTCTTTGCACATCCGGAACTCCCCCTTTCGTTCTTGAGTACCGGGACCTTCGCTTTGGCTGAGCTCCCGGAATTCAAAATCTTGTCATAGATATTAGACGTTGAAGTGATAGGGGTTTGTTTCGAAAATGCAGGGAACACGGCTGCCGGCTTATTGCTTAGATCGCTGATCTTTACCTTATCCACGCCAGGGTGGTATACCAGATCCCTTATCGCGACCTTGTCAATTCCGGGGCGGAAGACCGGATGCAGGATCATTACCTTGTCCTTGCCGGGATGATAGAGCACCTGCAGCGCCTTGGCGTCGGTCTTTGCTTTCTCGGTAGGAGTGTCCGCGGCCGCAATGCCACCCAGCAAGCAAACGATTATGAGGGAAAGAACAAACGTTCGCATGATATTACGAAACCCCCTTTGGACAACGAAGTCCTGTGTGAATATGATATCACAGAAACGGGGATGACTCAAGGCGCGGATTACGTGCGTCTCTTGAAGCCGCGCTTCCCTTCGATATTACGCTTGATATCCAGCAGACGTTCCTGGCTGTCTCTCATATATCGTTGGAGGCTATCTTCGAAGCCGGCATGGGCATGGCCGTGATGCAGGTCATCGCCGTTCTCAGGGCCAAGGTTTATGGCCTCGGGCTCTCGCTCGGCGGGCTTCTTCTTTTCGCGAGGGGCTTCCTGCTCGGGTTGCTCGATGTTCTTGGTGGAGAGCTCATAACGGCCCTTGTTGTTGATGCTGAGGATCTTCACCCGCACTCGGTCGTGCTCTTTGAAATAATCCTTGACGTCCCGAACGAAGTTGTCCGCTATCTCGGAGATATGAATGAGGCCGGTCTTGCCACCTTGCAGTCTTACGATAGCACCATACTCCGCAAGCTTGACTATCGTACCTTCAACGGTGCTCCCAATGTCCATTGACATCTACTTTCCGGACGACCCCCCTTGCTAAACTTTTCAGGGCAGGGTTAGGCACCGATTGTGCTTTTCCCTGCACTCAGTATATCGGCATGAATTTGCTTTGTCAACAGGCATTTCCAACGGATAATGGCATACTTTGCATGCGTTCGGCCAGGAATCGCGTTCCCCTGAATCCATGCTTGGGTGTATAATACTCGGGTTTGAGACGATTTGGAGGCACAGATATGGACAAGTATGATGTCATAGTCGGCGGTGGAGGAGTCGCAGGATTGGCGGCCGCCGTCAGCTCGGCCAAGCTCGGAGCGAAGACATTGCTCATCGAGCGGTATGGATTCCTGGGAGGGCTGGGGACTGCCGGGCTCGTCAACCCGTTCATGAGTTCATTCACTTCGACCGGCACGCCGCTGATAGGGGGTTTTTTCAACGACATCTGCGACCGCATGAGGAAGACGGGCGGCATGCTGGGACGGGCATTCGACCCCGAGGCAATGAAGTTCTGTGCCCAGGAGATGATACTCGCGTCCGGCTCTGAGCTGCTCCTGCACTCATGGGTCACCGGCGCGAGGATGGCGGTCAAGGGGATCGTGGGAGTCGAGGTGCTCACGAAGTCGGGTACGAGTGAGATTGACGGGCGAATAGTGGTAGATTGCACGGGCGATGCCGATATATCGGCAATGGCGGGCGCTCCGTTCGAGCTTGGCGACCCCGAGAATGGGCTGACTCAGGCCATGACCCTCATGTTCACCGTCGGTGGAGTGGATATTCGGCGGTCGCTGGTATATGCGAAGGAAAATCCCGACGAGATGCGCTTCCCAAAGCCGAGTAGCGACGATGAGATCGAGCGGCTGATGGAGATGGCGGTCGGAGTCGCGGGGTTCTACAAGGAAGTCGAGGAAGCCCGATCGAAGGGCGAGTTCCCCCTGCCTCAGGATCTGGTGTTCTTCATCAGCCTTCCGACCGCGGGGCAGGTCGTGGTCAACACGACCCACATAGGAGAGGTTGACGGCACTGATTCCGGCGACCTGACTAAGGCCGAGATCGAGGGCCGGCGGCAGGCGATGGCTCTCATGAAGTTTTTCCGCAAGTACGTCCCCGGCTTCGAGAATGCGTATTTGCTCCAGACTGCGACCCAAGTCGGGGTTCGGGAAAGCAGGCGGATCGTGGGGGAGTACGTCTTCACCGCAGAGGACGTCATTGCCGGGGCAAAGTTCCCCGATGTTGTGATGAGGTCGGCGTACCCGGTTGACATCCATAACCCTGCGGGCAAGGGTTATACTCGGGAAGACGAGCGCGGCACGGCGAGCGTGCCTCCACCCGGCGACTGGTATGAAGTTCCGTACAGGTCGCTCGTGCCCAAACAGGTCGAGAACCTGCTCGTTGCCGGGAGATGCATCTCGGCGACCCATGAGGGTCAGGGAGCAGTGAGGATCATGCCGAACTGCATGGCGCTCGGCCAGGCGGCGGGAACTGCGGCGGCATTGTGCGCGCAGGAAGGCGTGACTCCAAGGGCGCTGGATGCCGAGCTGCTTCGGAAGCATTTACTTGAACAAGGGGCGATAATCTGAGCAATTCGGTCGGACCTGTCAGACGTGTCGGACTAGTCTGACCGTGCCAAGGCAAAAGCATGAGAATAGACTACCTCTATTACAATGGCCTACCAACCTTCGAAGTCCCGGATGGCAATCTGATCGGCGTTTACCAGCCTCCATGCCCGGAGGCGGCGGCTGATCCCGCGGCCATGATCCGGCAGGCGATCGAGAATCCAATTGGGTCTGCCTCCGTCCGCGAACTCGCCAGGGACGCGAAGCGCATTCTCATCATTACCGATGACTATACCCGCAAGACGCCGGTGAAGGATATCCTTTCGATCTTGATTCCCGAATTGGGCACGGGCAAGGACATCACTATCCTCATCGCCCTGGGGACTCACCGCTTCATGACCGACCAGGAGATGCAATCGAAGTTCGGGGGACTGATTGGGCGCTTCAGGATCGTCAACCACGAGTGGCGGAACGAGGATGCCTTGGCCGACTTCGGCACGACCGACGAGGGCACGCCAATCAGGGTGAACAAGGCCGTCCTTGAGGCCGACCTGGTCATTGGCGTCGGGCAGATCGTTCCGCACAGGATCGCCGGATTCAGCGGCGGCGGGAAGATTATTCAGCCGGGGATTTGCGGCCGGGAGACGACCGCCGAGACCCACTGGCGGAGCGCGATGTTCCCCGGCAGCGAGATACTCGGCATCCCCGACAACCCCGTTCGCCTGGAGATCGAGCGAGTCGCAGAGAGGGCGGGCCTCAGGTTCATCGTCAATGCCGTCTGCAACACGGACGGCGGACTCATCGGCGTATTCGCGGGACATCCGGTGGCGGCTCATCGAGCGGGGGCCAAGCTGGCAAAGCAAGTTTACGGCATCAATATCCCCGAGCCGGCGGACATTCTGGTGATTGACTCCTACCCCATGGACATCGAGCTGTGGCAGGGGGCGAAGGCGCTCTATGCGGGCGAGCTGGCCGTGAAAAACGGTGGGGTGGCGATCCTCATCAGCCCATGCCCGGAGGGGGTCTCGCGCACGCACCACCTGATTCTGGAGGAAGGCTACCGGCATTCGTGGGAGACGATCGAGTTGGTGGAGAGCGGGCGCATTAAGGACAAGATAGTCGCCGCGCACCTGGTTCGCGTGGGGCGGGTCATTCGGGACAACGGCATCGGCATCCTTGTCTCTCAGGGGATTTCCCAGGCCGACACCGGGAAACTCGGATTCCGCTATGCCTCCACCCCTCAGCAGGCGCTCGATATGGCATTCGAAATCAAGGGCAAGGACGCCTCGGTCCTCGTCATCCGCCAAGGTGGCACAGCCCTTCCCATACTTGGAGGAAACGCATGAGCATCAACGCAATTGACGTAATCGGCATGCATGGGATGGTGACATCCTGCAACCCTATCGCTTCGAGAGTTGGGAGGGAAATCCTCCGACATGGGGGCAATGCGGTTGATGCCGCGGTCGCGACTGCGCTGGCTTTGTGCGTGGCACAGCCCTCGTCCAATGGGATCGGCGGCTACGGCGGGACGATGGTGATCTACCTGGCGGACGAGAAGCGAGTCACCGTCGTGGATTACAATTGCCGTGCCCCGAGGGCGGCCACTCCCGACATGTTTGAGCTTAAGGATGGCTGGGAAGCCTGCAATCGCGGCCAAATGCCCCCGGTTGTGGATCATGCCAACTTCTATGGCCCTATGGCGTGCTCGGTTCCCGGAACGGTAGGGGGGCTGTCGCTGGCGGCAAACCGATTCGGCCGATTGGGTTGGAAAGCGGATATCGAGCCGGCGATCCGATTGGCTTCCGATGGATTCGAAGTATATCCTGCATTGCGTCCGAACCTCACCGGTTTCGCCGATAACACCGATCCTGAGTCGAAGGCCGCCATGTTCCCCGACGGCTATATCCCCAAAGACGGCGAACTGTGGATTCAGCCCGCTCTCGCGGCCTTGCTGGAAGTTCTACGCGACGACCCTCAGGCGTTTTACACCGGCGAGCCCGCGCGCATGATCGCGGATAGGGTTCAATCCATGGGCGGCATCCTCACAAATCAGGATATGGCAGATTATCAGGCGAGCGTCCTCAATCCGTTCGTGCTGGAATACAAGGGGACGCAGATCAATGCATCCTCCAGTCTATGCGGCGGTCCGACCATGATCGAGGCGCTGGCGGCCCTGCAGAAACTCCATCCCGACCCCTATTCGATTGACGAGCCCGGGTTCTGGGGCGACCTCGCGAGCGTGCTGACCCTCGCATGGAAGGACCGATTCGCCTACATCGGCGATGTGCCCGGGATCTATGACAAACTCCGCGAGTTGTTCTCGGATGACTATGCCGAAAGCCTGGCGAAGATCGTCCGCTCAGGCAAGGTAGAGCCTTATCCGACGCCCCCCGACTTCCATATGGAGACGGTCCATCTCTGCACCTGCGACTCGGAACGGAATATGGTCTCTCTGACGGAGACCCACGGAGCAGGGTGGGGGTCGAGGGTCAGCATCCCCGGTCTGGGAATAGTCATCGGGCATGGGATGTCACGCTTTGATCCTCGTCCTGATCACCCGAACTGCCCCGGCCCGTACAAGACCGTCATGCACAACATGTCGCCCGTGATTCTGGTGAAGGACGGCAAGCCGGCGGGAGCGATCGGCATGCCTGGCGGGCGCACGATTCCCAGCGTGATGACCCATTTCCTGGTCTCATTGATTGAGTTCGGCTGCACGCCCGCCGAGATGCTGAATCGCCCGAGGATTCACACCGAGGGCGGAATCATGATGGTTACGAACGACCTCTCGATGAGCGCCCGCAAGGAGATCGAGGGAATGGGGCTTGAGATCCGAGCCCAGGAGGGTATCGGCGGCTCGGCCTCCGGGCTCATCGTCGGCGAAGAGAGGATAGTCGGCTCGGCCCAGGCGGGAACCGAAGCGTCTCTAGGGCTCTAATAGATCAGCCAGATCGCGATCAGCGAGAGGATGATTCCGAGCCATTGGCTGCGGGAGAGGCGCTCTTTCCAGGCAAGGATGCTTACAAACCCCGTGAGCGTCAGGTTGCCTAGACTCCTCACCGGGAACACGACTATCCCCGGCAAGTACTGGAGTGCGATCAGCAGACATAACATGCTGAGAGCGCCTGCCAACCCCATGATGAACCCGACCGATCTATCGGAGGCGCTGCTACCCTGCCTGCTGATCGTGATTATGGCGCCGCCGAGTATCATGGCTGTCCCGTAGAAGGCGAGCATATAGAGCTCACGGTATGCGCTCAGATTCCACTCGACCAGCGCCTTGTTGGTGGTATTCAGGACGCCGGTGAGGACGAAGGCGATCATCAGCAGAAGGAAGGACATCACGTGGAGATGGGGCGAGGGGGTGATGGGGGGAGGGGGCGAATCGGAGAACCCGGAACGAGGAACCTTGAACGAAGAACGCCCATTGCTCGTCTCATGCCGGCCGAAGAGGACGAGCGCTGCCACGATCAGCACCATGCCGATGGTCTGCTTCATCGTCGGATGCTCACCCCATAGGAAGATCGAGGCCAGAACCGGGATTCCGACGGCAAGGCTGATGACTGTCCATGACGCCGAAAGCTGCCCCCGCTTCATGTGGTGGAAGAATGAGAGAGTTGAAAAGAACGCCAGCACGCCGGCCACTATGCCCAGCAGGAGCGCGCCGGCATTCATCGAGAGTTCGCGCTTGATGAGGATGTAGGCAAGGACTGTGGCGGTCGAGCCGACGTATACCCACACGTTCACCACGTGGAGATTGCAGTTCCGGCGAACCGCGATCTTGTAGCACGACGCAAAGACAACACTGAAGACTACCGTCAGTACCAGAAAAACGGACATATCGCGGCCATTATATGGCCTTTGCCCCCTCATGGCAAGGTTGCGCTTTAAGCTCGTCTATGCTAGACTTTGGGAGACCATGTAATCGTATACGGAGGTTGGGGATGGCAGACAAGAAGGGCATCAGCAGACGGGATTTCCTCAGGGGCTCGGCGGCAGTTGGCCTGGGGCTTTATGGGGTGAACAGCGCCATGGCAGCACCGAGGGTCCTGGGGGCGAATGATCGGATTCTGATTGGGATGATCGGCGTCGGTAACAAGGGCACATCCCACTTGCGCAATCTGGTCAAGATGTCGCAGGATGCCAAGAACAAGCTTGCCGTGACTGCCATCTGCGATATCTATGACGCTCGTAAGCAGCGGGCCAAGGACATCTGCGGAGGCGAAGTCTATCACGAATACCGCAAGCTCCTCGAGCGGCCGGACCTCGATGCAGTAGTTATCGCGAGTCCGGATCACTGGCATGCTCGGATGGCGATTGACGCCATGCAGGCCGGGAAGGACGTCTACCTGGAGAAGCCGATGACTTATACCTGGCAGGAGGCGAAGGAGGTTGCCGCCGTCGTGAAGCAGACCGGGCGAGTGCTTCAGGTCGGGGCGCAGTCAACCTCGGGCGATCAGTGGTGGCAGGCAAATCGGCTGATCAAGGAAGGTGCAATCGGCAAGGTACTGTGGTCGTCGAGCAGTCTCTGCCGCAACTCCACTCGAGGTGAATGGAATTACGCAATTGACGAAGGCGCGAGCCCCGACAACCTCGACTGGAAGGCGTTCCTCGGCTCGGCTCCCAAGCGAGACTTCGACAAGGAGCGCTTCTTCCGATGGCGGAAGTATTGGGACTACTCCGGCGGCATTGCGACCGACCTCTTCTATCATCAGCTCTCTCATTTGCAGATCGCTCTCGGCCCCGAGTTCCCGAAACGAGTCTCGGCAGGCGGGGGAATCTACGTCCAGCATGACCGCGACGTGCCCGATACCTTCCACATGATCATTGACTATCCGACCGACCATTCGGTCGTTCTATGCTCCTCGATGGCGAATCGGCAGGGCGTCCCTGAGTTCATCCGCGGCCATGAGGCGACCATGTACTTCGAGTCCCCGGGGATAGTCATCCGGCCGGAGGATGAGTTCAAAGACCAGCGCCAGGAGGTCAAGGTTGCCCTCGAACCGCGGCTCAGTCACATGGACAACTTCCTCGATTGCGTGCGAACTCGGAACAAGCCCCACCTCGATGCAGACACGGCTTACCGAATCATGGTGGCCATTGCTCTTGGCGTGCAGTCATATCGGGAAGAGAGGATCATGCGCTTCGATCCCGAAAGAGAGAAGGTCGTGTAAGTTTGGCTTCGCTGCAAGAGCAGACGATGATACGGATCAAGCGC
>DASRZD010000011.1:0-5205 GCA_035686805.1 Armatimonadota bacterium | reverse complement strand
ACTGCCTCCATAGATGGCTCAAAATCACGTCCCGCGCTGAAGCACGGGCCTGACAGGAAAGAAGCCCCGTAAACGAGGCTGGTTTGCTCTAGCCCGGTTGACCAGGCTTCTCCTGCTTATGGCAGACCGATCGTTGACGGCCGGGCCTTGAACGTTGAACGTTAGAAGTTGAGCGTTGAACGTTAGACCTTGATCTTCCCCACGCTATCCTCAAGCCCGCCGGGACGATTGCGAAGCATCCATACGTGCCGATGGCTTTCCTTGATTCCCTCGACCCGAGACTTGAGGTTTTTCGGTTTGGGGCCGCCGACCTTCCACTTGCCGACGTCCGATGCGAGCTGGAGCAGCTTGAGCAGGTGCTCGATCTCCTCGCGAACGATCCCGGCATCGGGGGACGAGGCCTTATCACCCTTGACGGCTTCGGCGATCTCATCGAGCCGGCGGTCCATCGCCTCGAACTCGCTCAATTCCAGGCCTTCCCCGTTGTTTGCTCGGAACAGCATCTGCCACTGTACCGATGCGTTGAACGTTTTCTTCTTGAAAAGCTGGTAGATGCCGCCCAGGTCGAAGAATGCCTGCCCCAGCTTCCCGGTTAGATCCCCGAAAGCATTGATGGAGAGTATCTCGGCCAGCCCCTTCCTGAGATCCGCCTTGGCATTCCATGATGCCATCGCCCCGGCCATGAATCCCAGGTAGCTTACCGAGAGCGGCTGCCAATGCCCGCTGTCCCCCCAATCGGTGTTCAGGATGCCGATCGCCCCGAGTTCCAGGCCGTTCTTCGCCGCACATGTGATGTTCCCGATGGCATTTTCGGTCCTGCCCGAGAGCGTGTTCCAGCTCGAAGTCCCCGGGCAGAGGTAGAACCTGATTCCCGACTCCCGGAACTTCTTCCCTCGCTCCTTGAACGGGTGGTCCGCCTCATAGCCCCATTCGAGGGCAATGATGTCGCTCGGCAGCTCGTGGATCAGCTCCGGGTGCTTGACGATGATATCGCCCCAGAACTGCATCGTGTGCCCATGCTTCTTCACGTAATCGTAAATCTGCAGGAGGAAGTCCAGGTAGACCCGGCCGGTCCCTCGCTCCTTGCATATCTTCTTGCTCCGCCCGCAGCCGAGGTCAACCGTCTCGTCCAGGCCGACGTTGAACATGCGGCTGGTGAAGTGGGGGAGCAGCTCCTCGAAGAGACCCGCGACGAACGGCAGACTTCGCTTATCAATCGGCGAGAGGCTGAACGGATAGTCGAAATGCCCCCATGCGGTATCGCAGCCGTTCGGGGCCTCGGCCATCACCCGATACTTGTCATGCCTGAGCCATCGCTCCATATGCCCGAAGGAGTTCTGATTCGGCACAAGCTGGATGAACCGCTCCCAGCAATAGGCATCCAGCGCCATGATCTGCTCGCCGGTCATGGGATCGGCCTTCTCCCAAACGATGGGATGTGCCAGGTATCGGAAAGTGTGCTCGGTGTAGAGCTGGAACTGGTTGATCTTCCATGAAGCGAGGAGGTCCACCAGCGCATAGAGCGTCTCCAGGGTCGGGACCTTGTCTCTGCTGATGTCCAGCATCACACCCCGAGCCGGAAAGTCAGGTGAATCTACAATTGACAGGCATGGAGGCTGACCGCTGATTTGCCGCAGGGTGCAGGCGCCATAGAACGCGCCGGCCGCGGTAGATGCGGTGATCAGAATGCCGTCCGGGCGGATGTCGAGCTTATAACCCTCAGGAGGAATATCGGCCTTGGTATCGAGGCGGATTGTCAGTCCGACCTGATCTTCGGGCGCTTTAGGGCTCGCGGTAGTTTCCCAGAGAAGGCCTGCCTGCTTCGCCGCCATGATGAGTGATTGTCCCGAGAGATCGGGATGTCCCGACGGATCGGGATGCTCGCTCCGGCGGCACTCGTTCTGACGGCAAGGCTCCTCCGCTTCAAGCTTGATGTAGCGCTTCCCTTGGGGATTGAACGTGCCTTCGCGGAATGACAGCTTCTTCGGGGCGGGCACGAGATGTAGGTCGGTACTGCGGGCCATGCACTTCCTCCACAAACATACAAGATCAGGCGCTATGGTAACTTATCGGACGCCGATGAGTCAACCTAAGCTAAGGAGGAAAGCTCTTCATCCAGCAAGAACCCGTTTCCTGATAGAGCCTTTCAAGGAGGAGACAAAATGCGCAGATACGTGGCAATGATCGTGCCCTTGCTGATCGTAGGCTTGCTGGCGGGCTGCTCGAAGACCAAACCGGTTGGTCAGGCAGTCACACCCCCGGCTGCAAAGAATCCGGCCGGGAGTGCGGGCGCGCTTGCGGACCTCGGCCAGAAGCGAGCTTCCGTGATGAGTTATGTGCAGATCATGGACATAGGCGGTCGTCAGACGAAGCAGGCGATGAAATTCACGAACGGCAAGCCCGTCGCCATGAAGATGCAGATGGCGCCGGGAGGCGGTTGGATCTTGGTGCTTCTGGATAAACAAGTCGAATACACTTACGACCCGAAGACTAAGACGGCGATGAAGATGTCAATGGGCGGCAATGGAAGCGAGCAGGGTAAGCCACCGGCTGGCCTGAAAATACCCAAGCTGGAGGACATGAAGGCACCAACTGTGTCCTCGGATACCGTTGATGGCGTGGAGTGCTGGAAGATCGTTTCACCGAGTCTGGGAAGCGACAATTCCGCGGTTTGGATGGACAAGGAATATGGCCTGATGCGGCAGATGGAAACAGGCGGAAAGATAACCAAGATCCAGTACGAGCAGATCAATGCCGTGCCTGACAGCGAATTCCAACTTCCGCCCGGTACAAAAGTACAGGACATGGGCGCCATGATGCATCAAGTGCCGAAAATGCCGGGGCACTAGTGAACAGTAAACGGTAAACGGTGAGCAGTAGGGGCGGGGTCTTCCCGCCCCTACTGCTCACACAGGAGTGCAAGCCATAGATAAGCCGCAGTTTCCCTCGAAGAATGGAGTTAAGATAACCGTTCTCCGAAAGCTCTATCACAAGGATCTGATGGAGAGATACACGGACAGCGGCGATTGGGGCCGTTGCTCGGCTCTCCAGGAAGGGCAGGAGTTCACCGTGACCGCCAACAAGCCGTGGGAGATGCCGGAAGGATTCTGCGGCTGGGCCTGGGCGGATATCCAGAAGATCGTCTGGGGGATGGCACGCGGGGGCCCGAATGTCTTCGTCGCCTGCTGCACGGATGGCTATCGGCCGGTGCTTTTCCTGTTGGAAAAGCTAGGTGAACAGTGAACAGTTAGCGGTGAACAGTTTAACTTCTCCACCGTTCACTGTTTACCGTTTACTTTTTTGCCCCACGGGCGTTATAGCTTCACGACCAGGGGAGGCATGGTCGCCTGGTCTGCCAGGATCATCTCGGTCGGTTTGATTATCAGAATAACGTAGTTCGGGTCGTCAGCACCAGTGGGGAAGATCTGCCTAAGCTCCTCCATCCAGAAGCGCTCCTTGAGCGCCCTCTCGTCGCTGATGCCGGCCTCACCCTTGATGAGAACAGAACTCCAGTCGCGCATCGGGTCAACAACGTGCGTCCACAGTGTGCTGACCTTCGGGTTTGCGCTGATCTGCCGGCACTTCGCTGTCATGCGGCTGGTGATGTAGTAGACGGTGAAATCGTCCTCGACCGCGACCGGCATCATGGCGCGCATTTGCGGGCATCCGTGCTCATCCACGGTTGCGAATGCCGGAAACATGCACTTCCCGATGATTTCCTTTGCACGAGTCTTCACTTCCTGATCGTTCATTGCTTCTGCCTCCTCCTTGTTCCAGCGATCACGTACTATTGAAACAGGTGGCCCAGCGACCTGATCACGTCGGTATAGAAGTTACCGCCCATATGCCTAAAGAGGGCAAATCCGGAACCTGGGTCTCCCACGAATGGCCGAAGAATCCACGCCATCTGCGTTCCGACGAAGGCATAGATGACAAACCAGAATCGGAGCAGCGTCCGATGAGCCGCCTGGTCCTGACTTCCCATCGTTTTCACAGCGCTTGCGATCACCGCCACCCCTGTGCCGGTGGCAATGGCAAAGAATAGGACGTTCAACAGCTTGATGAATGCATAGTGCCTCGCGGAGAGCATGAAGAACGCCATGATCGGAGCGAATCCTGCCAGGAGCATTGTTGTGACGAGGAAGCTCGCCATCAGTATGCCGATCAGTTGGCGCAGCGACAGGCTGCTTCCCAGAAGCGAACTGACTACGTACAGCGCCGGCAGGCAGATGATCAGCGTCAGCAGAAACAGACAGGGGACCTTTGCCGCACTGGACAGCGCCTGCTTCCATCCATCGTGCGAAGTCAAGCGGTATGACCCCATCACGAAACCGTAGAATGCCGACATGATAATGTTCAGCATCGCCGATGTGCCGATCGGCCAATCGCCCGTCGAGCGCAGACTATTCCAGATGGAGTTTCGATCGCATAGCGCCTGGCGAAGTACGGTTGCAGAGCCTGGTCTTCCCATTTGTTGCCTCCTCATCGGTGACGCCGCTACCTACAGTACGCCATGGATTGCAGGGCAGTTCCCACTGTTCACCGTTCACTGTTTACTGTTCACTTCCGTAATAGTCCCTGCCGCAATCTTCGCCTTGGTTATCTTACCCTTGATCTTGATGGGGACGGTGGTTTCCTTGTCCATCGTGTTCAGGAAAAGGAAACGGTCAGGGCCGATCTGAGTGCCGAAGATGCCGTCCGCCTTGAGGTCATAGACCGGCAGGCCGAAGTGGCGCAGGTCCTCACCGAGCTGAGCCGCGAGCGCATCCCGCCCCTGGACGTGATGCATCACTCCGCCACCGACGACGGACAGCACGTCCGGCCGCCAGCAATTCAGGATGTCATCCGGCTCGGAGGTCCCTTCCACGCTCTCGAACTTCGGCACATCCATGACGATCAGCCTGCCGCCCTTCTGAATCCACTTGGCGATCAGCCGCGCATCCTCCGTCTCCATGATCGGCCCGGCGATGATCACCAGCACCTTGTAATCATCCAGCGCCCCCGTGCGGAGCATAGTCTCGTCCACATAATCGAAATCGGTGTAATCCCGAATCTTCGCCGCCGGGTGCAGGAACTCACTCCAGTGGAGAGTGAGATAGACATTCGGATACCAGAGCGCAACCGGCACGACCGGCTTCGTGTGGAACAGGTACTTGAGGTGAGCCTTCTGAGTATCAGTGCGGCTCTGTGAGCTTACGACATTCG
>DASRZD010000010.1:0-22434 GCA_035686805.1 Armatimonadota bacterium | reverse complement strand
CTTCCCTGCCGGAAGGTCCTCCGAGAGGCCTTCCGGTCTTACGACCAATGAAAGGAGGGTGAGTATATGAACAGGAGAATCGCAGGGCAAGTTTTCGGCATCTGTGCTCTACTCGCGCTGGTGAGCCTTCTTGCCGGCTGTAGAGGAGGTGGTGGCGGAGGAAATGGAGGGGGGAAGATCGCCTTCGGCAGCGACCGGGACGGCAACAGCGAGATCTACGTCATGAACTCGGACGGGAGCGGCCAGACCAGGCTTACGAACAATGCGTCCGGGGATTTTCAACCCGCGTTCAGTCCTGACGGCTCGAAGATCGCGTTCACGAGCTTCCGGGACAGCAACGAAGAGATCTACGTCATGAACTCGGACGGGAGCGGCCAGGCCAACCTTACGAACAATGCGGCCAAGGATTCTCAGCCCTCGTTCAGCGCGGACGGCTCGAAGATCGCGTTCGCGAGCATACGCGACGGGAACTATGAGATCTACGTGATGAACTCCGACGGGAGCGCCCAGACCAACCTCACGAACGGCCCGGCGAGCGACAATGATCCCGCGTTCAGTGCGGACGGCACGGAGATCGCATTCTATAGCGAACGCGATGGAAACCAGGAGATTTACGTGATGAACTCGGACGGGACCGGCCAGACCAACCTTACCAACAATGCGGCCGGGGATATTGTTCCCTCGTTCAGCGCGGACGGCTCGAAGATCGCGTTCGCCAGCAACCGGGACGGCAACAACAACGAGATCTACGTCATGAACTCGGACGGGACCGCCCCGACCAGGCTTACCAACAATGCGGCCAGGGATGAGGATTGCTCGTTCGGCCCGTAGATCGCACATTCGGCCAGGATCTATAGAGAATGCTGGATTAGATACTTCCCTGCCGGAAGGTCCTCCGAGAGGCCTTCCGGTCTTACGACCAATGAAAGGAGGGTGAGTATATGAACAGGAGAATCGCAGGGCAAGTTTTCGGCATCTGTGCAGTACTCGCGCTGGTGAGCCTTCTTGCCGGCTGTGGAGGCGGCGGGTCCTCGTCGAGGCCTGTCAACATGATCGCGTTCGACAGCGACCGGGACGGCAACAGTGAGATCTACGTCACGAACTCCGACGGGAGCGGCGTGATCAATCTCACGAACCATACAGCCGACGACTATGTTCCGTCGTTCAGTGCGGACGGCACGAAGATCGCATTTGTCAGCCGCCGTGACGGCAACAATGAGATCTACATCATGAACTCCGACGGGAGCGCCGCAACTAATCTCACGAACAATGCGGCCAACGACTATGCTCCGTCGTTCAGTCCCGACGGCTCGAAAATCGCATTCGAGAGCGACCGCAACAGCGGCTTGGATGTATACGTCATGAACTCCGACGGGAGCGGGCCGGTCAATCTTACAGACGAGGCATTCTACAACGGCGGCCCGTCGTTCAGTCCGGACGGTTCGAAGATTGTATTCGAGAGCTACCGCGACGACAACTACGAGGTGTACATCATGAACTCTGACGGGAGCGACCAGGTCAGGCTTACGAACGACGCGTCGTACGACGCGTATGCCACGTTCAGTCCGGACGGCACGAAGATCGCCTTCGCGAGCAACCGCAACGGCGACTTTGAGATCTACGTGATGAACTCCGATGGGAGCGGCGTAACTAAGCTCACGCATAATGCGGCAGACGACTGGGGTCCGTCGTTCAGTCCGGAGGGTTCGAGGATCGCATTCGTGAGCAACCGCGACGGCAACCTCGAGGTCTATGTCATGAACTCCGACGGGAGCGGCGCGGCCAATATCACGAACAATGCGCTTAACGACTCGATGCCATCGTTCGGCCCGCTGGTCGCATCTTTGGGCCAGGATCTATAGAGAATGCTGGATTAGATACTTCCCTGCCGGAAGGTCCTCCGAGAGGCCTTCCGGTCTTACGACCAATGAAAGGAGACGTGTACCCATGAGCGGTAGAATTGCAGGTCAAGTTTTCGGCATTTGTGCTGTACTCGCGCTGGTGAGCCTTCTTGCCGGCTGTGGAGGAGGTGGAGGCGGCGAGAGGTCCGACATCATTGCCTTTCATTTGAGAGATGGCGGAGGTGCAACGCAGATTTGGGTAACGGACGCCGACGGCAGTCCACCTATCCAACTAACCACCCTGGGCACAAACATTCGCCCCTCGATCAGCGGCAATGGAAGAATAGTCTTCCACAGCTATCGGGATGGCAACCCGGAGATATATATCATGAATGCAGACGGCACTGGCCAGCAGCGCCTGACTGATGATCCGGCCAATGATTGGCTCCCGGCGATCAGTTGGGACGGCACCAAGGTTGCCTTTGCCAGCGACCGGGGTGGAACCGAGAACATTTATGTGATGAATGCTAATGGCACGGGCCTCACCCAGTTGGCCTCGGGGACCGACTTGCGAGGGTGCGCATTCAGTAAGGATGGTTCGACGCTGGCTTTCGTAAGCGATCTGGACATATACACCGTGCCGTCCGTCGGCGGCACCGCCGTGAGAATCCTGAGCAATCCGGGTATTGATGAGTCTCCCTGCTATAACCCGGATGGTCAGAAGATCGCGTTTGCCCGGAATACTGATGGGCGCCTCCAGGTGTGGGTTGCGAATGCAGACGGTTCAGACATGGATCAGTTGACTGATGAGCCTGAGGGCTGCGGGTGGCCTTCCTGGAGTCCCGACGGCAGCAAGATAGTCTTTATACCTCAGCGGGGCGGCGAGTACAGGCTATACACCATGAACCCGGACGGCACGAATGTTGTCCCCCTGCTTCCGGATACCGAGATAGATGAAGAGAACGCCTGGACTTCCTGGGGGCAGCAGTAGGCAGCGTTCGTGCGAAAAGGCCTCGGTGACGATGTCCCGCGTCTACCTAGTCGGCCTGATCCTCATCTGGTTCGTCCCCGAGACGAAGGGATACGAGCTGCCGGAGTGATCGTCCGGCGTCCATCGAGCATCGGATATCTGCCCGGGAACTTCTTTCTTGCACCTCCGGTCTAATCAGCAGGGCCTGGTCGTCAGGTTGACAGATTAGCGACCATTTCCCACAAGAAGTACATATCAACCCGTATACCTACACGGGAGCCAAGGTTCGGAGGTGCTTTCCATGAAGCGCTTAATGCTGTTGGCAGTACTCGTTCTGATCCTATCGTCCTCGTCGTTCGCCACTGTTTTCGTGAAATGGGACTCTACTTACAATGGTCCAGGCAATGACTGGGATCACGCCTACCATTCCGTTCAAGCGGGCATCAATGCGTCTGGCCCCGGTGGTGAGGTCTGGGTCGCGGGAGATAGCGACCATCCTTACTTCGAGCGGATCGCCTTGCTAGGCGGCGTGGGCCTGTACGGCGGGTTTGCCGGCAGGGAAACATCCAGAAATGAGAGAGATCCGGCCGCGAACGTGACCGTCCTCGACGGCCAGGCGCTTGGAAGCGTGGTGAGTACCCTGCAGCCAACCCCCTCAGGCTTCACAGCAGTCATAGACGGATTCACCATTCGCAATGGCAAAGCTTATGCCGGTGGAGGCATCTATTTCACGGGGGGATCGCCGACCATTTCGAACAACATCATTTGCAGCGGGACGGCCACGGTAGGCGGGGGCATCTACTGCTCCGGGGCTTCGCCGACAATATCGAACAATGTGATCTGCGACAACTTCGTCGGCGATGGTTACTTACCAGGTTGCGGCGGTGGAATCTATGCAATCAATTCATCGCCCATTATCGTGCATAATGTAGTCATCCGAAATGTGGCCCACACAGATGGTCTTGACAGTGTCCACCCGCGATCGTGCGGAGGCGGGGTATATTGCTCCGGAGGCTCCCCTCAGATCAGCTTCAACTCCTTCCGATACAACACGGCCGATACGCGAGGCACCGTCTACTTCGCAGTGGGTAACGGAGGCGCAATCTACCTCAAAGAAGTGGACGACACCGCTACCGTCGCGAACAATACAATAATCGCCAACTCGGCCACCCATGGGGCAGGATGCGGGATATACGTCTCGGACTGCTCGCCGGCGATCGTGAGCAATACGATAGTACACAATGGAGGCGGAGAGGCGATCTACTGCTCAGGCTCCTCCTCGTCCATCTCCAACAATGTGGTTGCCTTCAATACCGGTGGGGCCACTTGCAGCGGAGTTTTGACCCCGGCCCTGCGTAACAACTGCATCCACAACCCCGACGGCCACAACTACTCGGGGCTGTCTGCCGGAGCGGGCGACATATCGGTTGATCCGAAGCTTATCGCCCCTGAGTTCGGCGAGATTCACCTGCAGGCGGGGTCACCTTGTATCGGTGCGGGGTGGAACGATGCGCCCGGCCTGACTTCGCTCGATACGGATGGTGACGCCAGGATATTGCCGGGAGCAGGAGTCACCGATATCGGCGCTGACGAGTACAACGGAACCCAACCGCCATTCAACAGCATAATAGTTCGAGTGAGCCCGTCGGGCGATGACACCGACGGCTCGACCTGGGCTCATGCGAAGCAGACTGTGGCGGGAGGCATAGCCCTCGCATCGGTGCAGGGAGGCGAGGTGTGGGTTGCCGCCGGCACTTACAACGAGCGAGTCACATTGGCGACCTATGTGTACCTCTATGGCGGCTTTGCAGGAACCGAAAGCCAGAGGTCTGAGCGAGACTGGATGCAGAACGAGTGCATTCTGGACGGCCAGGCAGGCGGCAGCGTAGTCACCGCTCAGTCAATCACGGGATACAGGACTTGCTGCGTGGACGGGTTCACGATTCGAAATGGGACGGGAACCCAGCTCAGCTTCGGCCTGTTCGGCGGCGGGATCTGCGTGTACAGAGCATGTCCCTTTATCGCCCACAACGTAATCGGCGGGAACACGGCAGAGTGGGGAGGAGGGATCGGGCTAGTAACTAGCTGCGTGCTCATTTCGGACAACACCATCGTTAACAATACCGCGGGGGGGTATGGCGGCGGAATCGAAGGCAGCCTCATGTCCGACGCAACCATATGCCGCAACCTCATCGCGCAGAATACGGCCACCCAGGGCGGCGGGATCTGTTACTACGGAAATGGGTCGTATACGATTGCCGACAATGTTATCCGGCAGAATACCGCCGTTGCTGGCGGTGGGCTGCAGACAATGTGGGGAATCAATCCCGATTACCATAATCTCTTCAACAACCTGTTCTACGCGAATACGGCAACCAGCACCGGTGGCGGCGTTTATGCGGATGTTTCCAATTTGTTAGCGTGCAACAATACCTTTTATGGGAATACCGCCGCTCATTCCCCCCCTCTCGGCGGCG
Source organism: Armatimonadota bacterium (assembly GCA_035686805.1). Lineage (GTDB taxonomy): Bacteria > Armatimonadota > UBA5829 > DTJY01 > DTJY01 > DASRZD01. Next base: position 17,146 of record DASRZD010000010.1, on the reverse strand, counting down.
CAGTCCTCGCAGGCGGGGGGACGTGGTGTAGTAATATCCTGGCATTCAACAGCTCGGGCGTGTACAGGTTGCGCCCTCTTGTCTGGCGGAATAATGATGTTTACGGAAGCACTGACATTTGGAATGGACATCCGGCCGATTACGTCAACATGCCCAACCAAACCGGTATGAATGGCAATATCTCAGTAGACCCTCTGTTCCTCGCTCCGTTGACAGGCGATTTCCATCTCAGCGCAGGCTCGCCTTGCATTGACGTTGGCAGCGATTCCGATGCGCCTGCCTGGCCGGACCTTGATGGAAAGACGCGCATATTCGGTGATCACGTTGACATGGGCTGCTTTGAATGGAGGCCGGTAATAGAGGCGACGCTCGATATCAAGCCCGACACGCTCAATCCCAAGTCGAAGGGGCAATACATTACCGCCTACATCGAGATGCCTGCCGGCGAGTGGAGTCTGGACGACATTGACGTATCCTCACTCAGGATAAATGGGGTGATCGGGGCGGCGGAGCATCAGCCGCAAATCGGCGACTATGATTCCGACGGACTCCCCGACCTCATGGTGAAGTTCGATCGCGAGGCCCTCTGCAACCTCCTGAGCCCAGGCGAGCAGACCGTAACCCTAACCGGCTCCTGCCTGGATGGCGCTGATCTCACGGGCCAGGATACCATCCGGGTGCTGGGGAAATAGGCTTCCGGAAGAGGCCTGTGTCGGACGTGTCAGACCGGTCCGACTGGTCAGACGTCCGTCTGTGACAGTCTTTTCTCCAAATCTTCACACCTTTTACTTTCAAAAAAGCCCCAAAACTCGCCTATATTATTGGAGGGGAATCGAACATACGTTCGGTGGAAAGGAGTTGGAATGCTTACCAGCACTCAAATCAAGGCGGTGAACCTGCTTTTTCAGGTCACCGATGAGGAGGCAGCACGCAAGCTGAAGATCAAGAAAGAAACCATTGAGGCCTGGATGCGCGACCCGGAGTTCGCCCAGGCGATCCGCGAGGAAATGAAGTCGAACCGCCAGGCGGCGATTCGGAAGCTGTCCAGACTCTATCTGGACGCCTGCCGTGAGCTGGAGGCGGCGCTGAATGCCGAGGACGGAAAGGACAAGGCGAAGGTCGCAATCGAAATCCTGAAGGCCAGTGGGCTCTTCAAGGACGAGATGGAGGAAGATGATCCCATCGGGGACCTGATTGAGAGGCTCTCGGAGGAAGAGTGATATCTGCACGATTCGTCTGACGTTGGTCGGTTACGCGGCTCGTTTCGTGGGACGTCATACGGCATACGGCACAGACGTTCCACGATAGACGTTTGCCGATACGAGCAGCGTGCCGCCGGAGCGAGCATCCCGATCCGTCGGGACAACCGCAACCGAATGACGTGTAACCGAATAGTCTTATGACGATACAAATTCAAAAACGAATAGACCTCGCGCGCACGCTCTGGGATTGGGAACCGCATCCCACTCAGAGGGAGTGGCTGCTTGATGAGCATCCGGTGAAGGTGGCGGCCTGCGGAAGGCGTTGGGGGAAGACCGAAGCGGCGGCGATTGATGTCGCAACGTACGCCATAGCGAACAATGGCTCGGTCCAGATGATAGTCGCCCCGACGTACGACCAGAGCCGCCTGATCTCGGACACCATCGAGCGGCTGCTCCTGATGAAGGCGGAGATTCGCAAGCACGCGAAAGTCACCAAGACCCCGTATCCCGACATACGCTATAAGCGCAGCCGGATAATGGCTCGCACGGCAGATGAGGACGGCCGCAACTTGAGAGGGCACTCGGCGGATAGGGTGATCGTGGATGAGGCGGCGTTCGTGCGTGACCGCGTGATCGAGGAAGTCATCGGCCCGATGCTCGCGGATCGCGACGGTCAACTCGTGATGGTCAGCACGCCGTTCGGGAGGAACCATTTCTATCGGGCGTTCGTGCAGGGACAGGCAGATGGGGAGATGGGGAGATGGGGGGATGGGGCGACTGGGAGAACCAGGAGTTTTCGCTTTCCGTCCATAGCCAATCCGCACATCAGCAGGGAGTACATCGAGCACCAGCGGGAGATTCTGTCCGAGCGGCAGTTCAAGGTCGAGTACGAGGCGGAGTTCGCGGATGACCAAAACTCCGTCTTCGCATGGGCTGATATCCAGGAAGCGATTGAGGACGCGGGGACGCGGGGACACGGAGACGCGGGGATCAGGGTTGCAGGGATTGACTGGGCACGGTACTCGGACTATACGGCGGTCATCGTTCTGGAGACTGCCACATTGACCATGGACCCTGGACCCTCGACCATTCCATTCCGGGTAGTCTGCCTGGACAAGTTCAACAAGATGGACTGGCACTCGCAGGTCGAGCGGGTTGCTGATCTGCTGTGCCGGCATCGAGTGTCGGCGGTCCTGGCGGATCAGACGTCGGTCGGCGACCCGGTGCTGGAGATCCTGAGGAACACTCTTTGGGGTGAGAGGCATCTCGACGCCGAGATCGAGGGAATGGTGTTCACGAACCAGTCCAAGCGCGAGTTGATTGACAATTTGGCGATTCGGCTGGCTCATCGGGACGTCAGCTTCCCGTACCACGAGCAGCTCGTCCGCGAGCTCCAGTTCTACGAGTACGAGCTGACCGAGTCGGGGAACGTGAAGACGGGCGCACGTCGCGGCTACCACGATGACTGCGTGATCGCCCTGGCCCTCGCCCTTCGAATCGCGGCGAGATACCAGTATGCCTCGGGCTTCACGACGAGTGGACACATCCGCCAATCGGCGAGGGGGTGGTAGCGCACCAATGGGCGGGGTCTTTGGGTGGGAGTGTGAGGGCTCGCACTCCCGGACCTTATTCGCTTTGAGCTAATGCGCCGCTATAGCGGATGTCGAGCGCTTCCGGACGGCGCTCCACTCGAACAACTGATAGATAGCGGACACCCCGACCAGAAGGTAGACAATGCGGCTCAGCACGCTCATGTCACCGAATATCGCGGACACCAGGTTGAAACCGAACGCGCCCACGAGGCCCCAGTTCAGACCTCCCACGACTAAGAGTATGGCGGTGATCACATCGATTACTTTCATCTCTCTGCATCTCCTTTCAGAAATGAGTCAATGCATGCGAATGGTCCGCACATATGCACATCGAACAATACCCATATTGCATTCATACCAAAACTTTCTCCAGCAAGCTTGGCTTTTCATACTGCTTTTAACCGGCATTTTCCCAGCCTGGTACTATTACCGGTTTTCCGACCTGGAGGCCTGTAGGCGATTGACCATTCTCCATTCACCATTTCCGCCTCGGGCGGGCCTATTCCTCAAACACCATCTTCTGGACCTTGAGGCCCTCCATGTGCCGGAGCTTGTCCTCCAGCTCCAGGATCGGGGCTTCGTCGCCGAACATCTCCAGCAGGATCAGTCCGGCGGTCGAGCACTGTGTATCCGAGACGTTGTGCAGGCCGATCCGAGTCTTGATGCTGCATCCATACTGAGTGATCAACTCCTGGAATGCGGGCGCTTCCTTCAGACGGTTGGTAAGCAATACGCCGAGAACGATGCGGTTCATGAGTACCTCCTAGATAGCAAGTATACCCTCAATTTCCCTCGTGGCAGAAGAATTACCGAAAAGTTCACAGAATTTACATTCAAAAAGGGCCGAAAACTCACCTATATATATGGGACGAGTTGCTAGAGGATAGACCGGAAAACAACCTCCCCCCTTTCTACTTCTGCTCTAGCAACTAGAAACTAGCATCGAACATACGTTCGAGGAGGAAGACATGTCATTTGCAGTGAGAGTGCTCGGAAGGTTGAGTAGGAAACCAATGATGGATGAAATGGCGGCGGCGGTGAGCGGCGGATTGGCAAGCAGCACATTCCGCCTGGCATCCTACTCGCCGGACAGCCTGACCAGCCAGAAGGGGCTCGCCATCTATGACGAGATGCAGAAAGACGCCCAGGTGCAGAGCTGCCTGAATACCAAGAAGTTCGCGGTCCTCTCGGAGGGGTGGGACATCCAGCCCGCGAGCAATGACCAGAGAGACGCGGAGATCGCCGGGTTCGTGAAGTTCTGCCTCACGGACATGCGAGGCTCGGTCCAGGATGTGCTCTTCAAGGTGCTGGACGCGCTGGCGAAGGGCTTCTCCATCTGCGAGATCAACTACAAGGTCATCGCCGATGGCCCTTACGCCGGCATGATCGGCCTGGACTCGATCAAGGCGAAGGACCCGACCGCGTTCGGCTTCGACATGGACGAGTTCCTGAACGTCCGGGCGCTGGTTCGCATGAACCAGGAGCTGCCGGTGGACAAGTTCATCATATACACCTACATGCCGGGCTACGAGCTGCCGCACGGGCAATCCGACCTCCGCGCCGCCTACAAGCACTGGTGGAGCAAAGAGGTCATCCTGAAGTTCTGGAACCTCTATCTGGAGAAGTTCGGCATGCCGACCGCAAAGGGCTCGTATCGCCGGGGAATGCCGAAGGATCAGCAGGATGAGCTGCTTCGGGTGCTGGACAAGATCCAGCAGGAGACGGCGCTGGTGATCCCGGAGGATGTGACCGTCGAGCTGCTGGAGGCTCAGAGGGGCGGCGATGCGGGCTATCGGGATGCGATCGAGTTCCACAACAAGCAGATCGCGAAGGCGATTCTCGGCCAAACCCTCACAAGCGACGAGGGGAACGCCGGTTCGCTCGCCATGGCGAAGGTCCATGAGAATGTGCTCAGCTTCTATCTTCAGAAGCTGAAGAGAGACCTGGAGGAGACGGTCATGGGCGAGCAGGTGATTCGGCGGCTGGTGGAGATCAACTTCGGCAGTGCCGGTTGTCCCAGGTTTGTGCTGGGCCCGTCAGACCAGTCCGACTTGTCCGACACGTCCGACACGCAAGAGAGGAGAAACCAATGAGTCAGACAATCGTTTTTGAGTTTGACTATTGCCCGGATGAAATGACCGTGGAGAAGGATGCGAAGATCTTCGAGGTCGGGGACTACCCGGACAAAGAGATCACGGTCAGTGAGGCGGACCTGGATGCCATCGTGGAGAACTTCGCCGAAGTGCCGGTGAAGATCGAGCACGAGGACAGCCCACTCGACCCGCTGGGGACTGTGAAGAGGATCTGGCGGCAGGGGAAGGAGTTGTTCGCCAGGCTGGCGTTCCCGAGGGACCTGGCATCGTTCCTGGAGCGCCGGGGCATCAAGCGGTTGAGCGTGGCGCTGCACCAGGATCCGCTCAGGCTGGCGGAGGTCTCGCTGGTGCTGAGTCCGAGGGTTGCCGACGCTGCTTTATTTGGGGAAAATCCGAAGTCCGAAATCCGAAATCCGAAACAAGAAGAGGAGGTGAATGAGGATATGACCGATCAGGAAAAGGATGCCCAGATCACTGAACTCAAGTTCGCATTGCGAGTCAAGGACGTGGAGGCGAGGCTGGCGGAGCTTAAGGCACAGGGGAAGATCGTGCCGGCATCCGAGCCTCATGCCAGAGAGATCCTGCTCCAGGGCGATGGGAAGATCACATTCGGCGATGAGGAGGTCAGCATCAGCCGGATGTTCGAGCGCTTCCTCGAAGCTCAGCCGAAAGTTGTGGTATTTGGCGAGCTTGCACCAGGAAGCAGGTTGCCCGAGACCCCGCTCTCGGCGGAGGAAGAGGAACTCCTGGCAAAGCTGGGGCTTTCCAAGGAGCAGTTCGCCAAGTACGCGGGCGCGTAATGCGTAATCCGTAATGCGTAATCCGTAAGGTCGGACCGGTCAGACATGTCCGACCAGTCCGACATCACGAAAGGAGAGACAAAGTGGCAGCAACAACTACCGACAGAGATACCAAGCGCAGTGATGGCAAGCTGAAGGCCATCAAGCTGGCGGCCGTCAAGGTCCCGAAGGGCGTTCTGGTGTGCATCAACACCAGCGGCTACGCGACCAACGGCGCGGATACGGCCAACTTCCTGTTCGCCGGCGTAAGCTACGAGCAGGTGGACAACTCGGCCGGCCAGGTCGGCGATAAGGAGGTCCGAGGCGAGAAGACGGGCGAACATACGTTCGTTTACAACGGCGGCGACGCAAGCCAGGCGATCGTAGGCCAGGAAGTCTACATCGTGGATAACCAGACGGTTGATGAGGATCCGCTCGTCACCACGAACGACATCAAGTGCGGAACTATCGCAGAAGTGATCAGCACGACCCAGGTGAGGGTCAGGATAGACAATTACACCAGATAGCCCAGAGGGTGTGGGCGTGTGGGAGTTTGGGAGTGTGGGAGTACCCCCATACACCCATACCCCCTTACTCCCATACTCAATGGAATTGAGCAAAGAAACGGAGGACAAACAACATGGCAATCGTGAAATCAGACGTTCCCAGACTCCTGGAAGCCGGGCTTCGGGCGGTATTCTTCGACGCCTATGAGGCCGCTCCGGTAAGCTGGGAGCAGATCGCGACCGTCGTGCCATCCGAGCACGACAATGAGAAATACGCATGGCTCGGCGGAGTGCCGAAGATGCGGGAGTTCAAGGATGAGAGAGTTCCCGCCAGCCTGCTGGAGCACGACTACTCGATCAAGAACAAGACCTGGGAGGCATCCATCGCGGTGGATAGGGCCGCCCTCGAGGACGATCAGTATGGCCAGATCAAGCTCAGGGTTCAGAGCATGGCGGATGAGGCTCGCAGGCATCAGGATGAGCTGGTGTTCGGCCTGATCAAGGACGGTTTCGCCAGCCTCTGCTATGACGGTCAGTATTTCTTCGATACCGATCACAGCGAGGGCGACAGCGGGACTCAGTCGAACAAGGGGACTTCCGCCCTTGCAGCGACTTCCCTCCAGGTCGCGTTCACGGCAATGATGAAGTTCAAGGACGACAAGGGCAAGCCGATGGGGATCGTGCCCGACACGCTCGTCGTGCCGGCGGACCTGAAGTGGACGGCCATGGAGCTGCTGGAGTCGGTTTACGCGCCGGATACAGCGACCGGCAAGACGGATACTAGGAAGAATGTGCTCTCAGGCTCGCTAAGCCTGGTAGTCAGCCCATATCTTACCGACTCGAACGACTGGTTCCTGCTCTGCACAAAGCGGATCGTGAAGCCGGTCATCTTCCAGTCTCGAGTGCCGGTCGAGTTCTCGGCGCTGGAGGGCAACTCGGAGAACGGGTTCATGAGGGACCAGTATGTCTACGGCGTCAGGGCCAGGTACAACGTCGGCTATGGACTCTGGCAGATGGCATACGGAAGCCAGGCGACATAGGCGGAAGTGGGGAAATGGGGTGATGGGGCAATGGGGTGATGGGATCCCAATACCCCAACCCCCCAGTACCCCATTACCCCTTCCCATGAAAGGAGCAATCGAATGCTGACAGCAACAAACAGAAACAATCGTCAGAGCCAGGAGATACTGGCCAATGACAATGGCGATCTGATGGTCATGATGGGGCATTGCCAGTCGCTGGTGGTCACCGACTCCGGGACTCAGTACACTGGCGCCTGCATGTTGATGGGGGCGCTTCTGATAGCGGGAACGGAAACCGCAATGGTGGCCATCGAAAGCAACGCTGATATCAAGCTGAAGATCAAGGTCTCGGCCACCGGTACTAGCCCGATTCTCTTTCCGATACCGGTCTATTGCCCGGAGGATCTGCATGTGACGATCACCGGTGAAGGGGCGATAGCGGTCATATACTATGCGAGCGCATAGTGAAGCGATGGAGGAAAAACGATGGCAATAACCATCACAAAGACGGAGATCAAGCGCAAGTGCATGATTCCCGCCGCCGAGACGAGCCGCGACGATGACATTGATGCCCTCATCGCGGAGATGCAGCCGAGCATCGAATATACAATCGCCGATACGTACCTGAACGACACGAGCAACGCCAAGCTTCAGGCGGTGCTGAAGCTGGGGATGCTGGAGATCATGAGCGGCGAGTTCCTCCAGCAGCTCTATCGGGAGGAAGGCGCATCCGAGGTATTCTCGGTCGGCAGCCTCAGCATCGGCTCGCGGCCTGAGCATGGATCGAAGCTGATCCAGCAGGGGCAGATGAGGCTGAGCCCATACTTGAAGGTTGATGAGGCGCCTGCCGATGAGAGCGGCATCGCCTCCACGACCAGGGACACCGAGCGGACATTCACCGGGGAGAGCATGAAGACATGGTAGCAGATGAGAGAATGAAGACACGAGTGGACAGTGTATTCGACAAATATGGAGAGCCGTTCCTGATAAACGGCACTACTGCCGCCAAGGGATTCTTCTCCGTACTTGCCCAGGCGCACATGAACATGTACTTCGACAGCGTGGAACTGGCGTATATCACTCGCCCGGGGCTGATCTGCTATGCGGATGCAGACCTGGTAGTCGCGCCGGAGGACACAGTCGAACTCGACGGCCGCACCTACACTATCAAGAAGATGTCGAATCGGAGGATCGAAGACACCGTCGTCTTGCAGGTCCTGGTGATGGTCTAGGGCGTGACAGCATGAGAACGCAGGATGACACAAATGTGAGGTTGGCGGTGATCGAGGAGAAGCTCGAGGCGATCCTGGTTGAGCTGGCGGGCCTGAAGACGTGCATCCCCGGGAAGATAATCGAGCACTCCGAGAGGATAAGCGTCCTGGAGCGGAACGTCCGGACCGCGCTGTGGCTTGGCGGGGTATTGGTGGTTGCGCTGATCGGAGCGTTTGTGGGGCATGTGCTGAAAAGTTGAAAGAGTGTGGGAGTGTGGGGGTATGGGCGTGTGGGGGTACAGCAACTCCCAAACTCCCAAACTCCCATACGCCCATACATTCCGCACTATCTAGAAAGGAGCATTCACATGAGCAAGAATCAATTCTGGCAGTTGGCGCCATACCTGCTGCCTGTGCTTTCCTACATCATCGGCAAGTCGAGAAACAAGCTTCGTGTGCCGAAGCCGGTCGGAAAGCTGATGGGCGACGGGCAGGTGCTTCAAATCATCGTTCAGGGCGTGGAAGCTGCTCAGGAGATGAAGGGAAAGTCCGACGAGGAGAAGCGGGAGTACGTCCGCGCATGGGCGAGGTCGGAGCTCTTCAAGCTCCTCGGCGAGTGGCTCCCCGACTCGACCCTGAACTTCCTGATCGAACATACGATCGTGAAGGGGAAATAGGACGACACTCGGTAGGGGCAGGATTGAATCCTGCCCTTCCGGGCGGGCGGAATTGAAATCCGCCCCTACAGGAGTTAATGATGGAAGATAAACGATATCACGGCCTTGAGCCCGATTTCGCCCAAAAGCTCGCGATCTTCGAGGCGCGGCTGGCGAAAGCCGGGATCAAAGTGAAGATGACGTGCGGATATCGCTCTATCGAGGAGCAGAACCGCCTTTACGCGCTTGGGCGAACGAAGCCGGGCAAGAGAGTCACGAACGCGCGAGGCGGTTACTCGTGGCACAACTTCGGGCTCGCGGCGGACTATGCCTTCATCATCGGCGGGCAGCTCACCTGGAACGGTCCCTGGAAGGTCTTCGGCCGAATCGCGCGGGAATGCGGCCTCGAATGGGGCGGGGACTGGAAGAAGTTCCCCGACCGCCCCCACGTCCAGTGGAGGAAGGGGCGCTCCCTAAGTCAGATGAGGAAACGGTAGGCAACGTCCAACTTCCAACTTTCAACGTCCAACTCGGAACTGGGACATTGACCAAGTAAGCGGCTTGACGTACAATTGGACTCACCGTGAGCGTCATCTCAGCCAGCAGGAGAACCGACATACCGGCCTTCTATTCGGAATGGTTCATGAACCGAATCCGCGCTGGGTATGTTTGCTGGCGTAATGCACGTTCGGGGATCACCTACACGGTTTCCTTGCGACCTGAGGATGTGGGTGCAATCGTCTTCCGTTCGAAGAACTACCTGCCGTTGCTACCGTACTTGGATGAGCTCGATGGGCAAGGCTACGGAACGGTATTTCATTGTACGATAACGGGGCTGCCGAAGGTATTCGAGCCTAACGTACCGGAGCTGCCGCAGTTGTTGGAGTGTGCCCGATTTCTGTCCAGCCGATATGGCCCGGACAGGCTACTCTGGCGGTGCGATCCTGTACTGATCTCCAGCATAACGGGTGCAGAGTATTACCGCAATCGTTTTGAGGAACTGGCGGCAGGGATGGAAGGGCTCACCAATCGGTGCTACTTCTGCTATCCAATCTATCATAAGAGCGTGCTGCGGAACACCGGCGGACTCCATCGCTCCATGGGAGTCGAGTGCTTTGATACGCCGCGCTCTGAGCAGATAGAGATAGCCACGATACTAGCTGATATTGCGGCAGACCATGGCATTCAAATGCTCTCATGTTGTGGTGACTACCTGGTAGGCGGCAAGATAGGCAAGGCTCATTGCATAGATGCTGAGTTGCTTCATCGCCTTCTTCCTGACAGAATCGGTTACCTGGCTGAGCATCCGATCAGGGAGGAATGCGGATGCGCCGAATGCACAGATATCGGTGCGTATGATACTTGCCTCCACGGCTGCGTCTACTGCTATGCCAACACTAGCAGAGAGGCGGCATTGCGTAATCACAGGCGCCATGATCCGGAATGGGATATGCTGGATGCCAAAGGTTTTCCCCAGCCATCCAGCAAGGTGGATTCATGGTCCTCTACTCTGGAACTCCCTTTTTGAGCAAAGGAGATGAAGGTCGCCAGGCAGAGATGGTATGCAGTTAGGGAAATGACGGTACTAGAGGATTCCAGTTTTTTTTGCTGGTTTTGTTGCAGAATTCTGCAAATTAGGCTATAATTCAATTGTAAGTCGAATTTACGACGGAAAAGGGCTACTTTCCGAATAACCGGGCTCTAGAGCGTATGGTGTGGACCCTCCGGGGTCATAGGAACTTAGCCCTTTTCTTTTTATCTTTGTCTGGGATGCCAGATCCAAACGTCAAGTTTCCCAGCCAACACCAAGTCTGCCATTTTGTTATGTAGAATGGCGGCTAGTTGTCCCCGCCTGGTGCTACCTAACGAGTGTTCCATTCTGTAATGAATGGCTCCGGTGATTATGTCACATACCTGCAAGCAATCATCTTGATGCGAATGTAACGGTTGGACATGCTTTAGGCATCCGGTGACTTCCTTGTTTACCTGTCGCTTTAGATAGTCCACACCGTTGTCCAGTTTCTCTCTGTTCTTAAAGTCTATGAAGCATACAGCCTGCATATCGCCGATCAGCCTCTTGGTGAATAGCAGCTTGGTGAAGTAGTTGTACATGAGGTACCTCTTGCCGTCGAAGTATGCATCGAGGTCAACCTTTCGCTTATCGACGCAGATGCAGCAATATCTGATTGAGGGTATCCAGGTTTTGTCCAGTATGTCGGCATAGCATCTGTATCGGCTGTTAGACATTTCGTTCCAATGGAGCTCTCGGTGACACCTTTGATCACTCCTGATATCGCTGATAAGCTTTAGCAACGTGGGCCGGTCTTCCACGATTAGCATACCGATTATGAAGTATCGACTTCCGCCGTTTATCCCGCTCTCATCGCTATAAACAAACGTTGCCATGCCCACCTCTTACGAGTGACCGTATTGTAGCACAATCTGTAGCTATGCCCAAGGCTAATAAGAGAGAGGCATTCATTGGCAAGCCTTTGCAGCCCAGGGCCGAGAAGTCGCCGGTATGATATCAAAGCCAACGCCTCAGATTGACACTCCCCGCTCCCGGGTGCTACCCTTTCCCCATGGAAAAGCTTGCATTCGTCCTTATCCTCATCTGTCCCAGCGCCCAGGGGCTGGTCATACGTGTCTGAGTACGACTGCAAATCCCCCTATTGACACTGTCCGCCATTGGGGGTATAAAGAAGAGAGCAGGTAGCGGTTAGCACAAGGAGGCAGCGTCATGATGGCACGTTGGTATATCGCAATAGCGGTACTTCTCCTCGCCGTTTCCGTATTCCTCTCAGGCTGCGGCGGCGGGGGCGGACAGACACAGACGACCTCGACCCTGAGTTTGCAGGGCAACTACGTAGGGACAGTGCATGATCCTGCCCGGCCGGCTGCAGTGAAGTGCGAGGTGACTATCTCCGGCTCAACGGTTGACGGTACCATAGAAGATGTTGACGGCAACGTGCTGGGCACTATCCACGGCACATTGAACGATGACGACACTATAGACATCAACTTCGAGTTCGAGGGGCAGTCGGAGGGCGAGAACGGCACCATCGAGGTGAATGACGATGGCGACGTAGACATCAACTTCGAGAACAACGACGAAGGTGAATCGGAGAACGGCGATACCACTGACTCGGTGACGATCTCCCTGACGAGAGCTTAGGCCGGCAATGCATTGACAGTGTAAGCCTATGGGTGCTACCCTTTCCCCATGGAAAAGCTTGCAGTCATCCTCATTCTCGTCTGTCTCACTGCCCACTCTGCTGCCGAGAAGGCGCCCGGGTATCGGGGGATCTGGTACTCGAACCAGCCGTCGGGTGACGAGTACGCCTATAAGTACAGCGGCGGGTTGGGGACGTATTGCGCGGACCATGTCCCGCTCGCCGTCTATGCCCCCAAGGTGAACAAGACCTTCTTCGTCTACGGCGGCACCAAGGGCCTGAGTGCGAAGAAGGCCCTCCTCGAGATGATCGGGTGCTACGACCATGCCACCAAAACCCTCGCCCGCCCGACGATCATCATGGAGAAGGGCACGAGCGATGCCCACCATAACCCTACACTGACCATTGACAAGGACGGCTTTCTGTGGGTGTTCATAAGCTCGCACGGCGGCAAGGACGGCTTCATCTACAAGAGCCTCGCCCCGTACTCCATCGAGGGCTTCGAGCGCATCGCCCAGCGCGAGTTCACCTATCCCCAGCCCTGGTACTTCGAGGGTCATGGGTTCGTCTTCCTGTTCACCAAGTACACCCGCGGGCGGGAATCATACGTCAGCACCAGCCCTGATGGAGTCAACTGGAGCGAGGACAAGAAGATCGCAGGCTTCGGTGGGCATTATCAAGCGAGTTGGGCAACGAAAGATAAAGTCGGGACGGCGTTCAACTGGCATCCTCCCGTGGGCGGCCTCAATGCCCGAACCAACCTCTATTACATGGAGACGAGGGATTTCGGCAAGACGTGGGTGAATGCCGCGGGCAAGCCGCTCGTCACCCCATTGAACGCCGTCCAGAACGATGCCCTGGTCCACGACTACCAGAAGGAGGGCTGGCTCGTCTACATCAACGACGTGAACTACGACAGTCAAGGCCGGCCGGTGATTTTCTACAACCTGGGCAAGGGATATGAGTCAGGACCGAAGTTCGGGCCGCGAACCATGATGACCGCCCGCTGGACCGGCAAGGAATGGGTATTCCGCAAGGTAGGCGAAACCGATCATAATTACGACATGGGCTCCCTCTACATCGAGGATGACGGCACCTGGCGGATCATCGCTCCCAGCGACCCCGGCCCTCAGCCATGGAGCACCGGCGGCGATATGGTGATGTGGGTGAGCAAGGATAAGGGGAAGTCCTGGGAGAAAACGGCGCTCACTCACGGGAGTGCCGCCAGAGCGAGCATCCCGATCCGTCGGGACAAGCGAAATCACTCCTATGCCCGGAAACCCGTGGATGCGCATCCCGACTTCTATGCCTTCTGGGCGGACGGCGATGCCTTCAAGCCCTCGGTCTCATGCCTCTACTTCACGAGCAGGGATGGCGATGTGACCGCAATGCCGTACAGGATAAGTGATAAGTGATGAGTGAGCTGGCCCCCACTGTCACGCATGACGCATCATCCCCTGGTATTATTACCAGTTTTCCCACTAATTGTGACGCCGCAGTTGACAAAGAGACGGACAGTGCTATAATACCCTTAGCAGGTATAGATTGCCGTCAGTCAGCCCATCGTCCAGGTGTTGTTCCTCTGGAGCGACGAGGTTAGGCAACACAGGAGGAGAAGGAGATGGCACGTACCCATACCGTATTCGCACTTGTATGTATTTCCATCGTCATCCTGGCCCTACCCCTCTTGGCACAGGGGAGCACCCGGTATCATCTGACCGGTCTTGGTTACATCGGATATGATGAATTGGAGCGTAATAGTACAGGATTCGCACTGAATAACTCCGGCCAGGTTGCAGGCTCTTCCACTAAGACAGGCGCAATGGGGGAATTCGCCTTTCGATTGAGCTCAGGCGTGATGACCGAGCTTCCCACCCTTTCCGGCTACGACTGGAGTTGGGCACGCGACATCAACGAGTCAGGGTACGTTGTGGGCCGGAGTACCAATAGCGTCGACGGCGAAGCCACACTTTGGCGGCCCGGATACGCTCCCAGGGACCTTGGGGCTCTGACCGGCGACACTTCCAGCTTTGCCAGCGGTATCAACAACTCATCCAAGATCGTGGGCAAGAGCGAGCATTGGTCAGGAGGCGTTCTTACGGGCCATGCCGTGCTGTGGACGAGCCTGACAACTATCGTTGACCTGGGGGACCTCCCGGGCGGCGTAGACAGCAGCTCGGCTGGGGACATCAACAATTCGGATTGGGTGGTTGGCGCTGGCTTCACCGACGCAGGTCCTGAGGCTATGTTGTGGCGGGACGGGCTCGGCATGATCGGGCTGGGGGTACTGCCGGGATTTCGTTACAGCGGAGCTCACGCAATCAACGACAGCGGCGTCATTGTTGGCGATTCCGGCTTCATAGATTCCTCAGATCCTTACGCATCCCATGCCTTCATCTGGGACCAGGTGGCAGGTATGAGGGACCTCGGCACGCTCGAAGGTGGCCACGAGTTTCGTGCCTACGGCATTGACTCCTCAAGCCAGGTAGTGGGCCAATACCGAATTGCCTCCAGCGATCAGCGCGGCTTCGTGTGGACCAGCACAGGGGGCATGGTAGACCTTTCGGGCCTCACTGATCTCGGCGGCTGGTCCTACGTCGTCGCTCAGGATATAAACGATAACGGCGAGATTTGCGGCTGGGGAATCAATGCACTCGGCGACAGGGAAGCCATTCTGCTGACTCCCTACGTGATCCCCGAGCCTGGCAGCCTCCTCGCCCTTGGAAGCGGTTTCCTGGCATTGGCAGGGATCATTCGGAAAAGGCGGTAGGGAACCCTGTGTAGGGGCGATAGGAAGTCCGGTGAACGACGGACGCCCTTCGCCCCTGATATGGAAGGGCGTGTCAACACCCCTCTGTTTGTTACTGTGACGAGGGCTTTGGCCCTGGCTGCTTCGACGGTGCATCAGCCTGATATTCGCGGGTCGTGCCGCATTATGCCATGTCCGTCGGGAGCTGCCTCTAATCTACCTTCTCGGGTCCGTCTTTAGTTTTGACTGCCGAATAGGGGCGAGTAAGGATTCTCCTGCCGTGCCTTGGCCCTTCGCCCTCGTCACCCGTACAACCCTTCTGCTTGGTTACTACTTCTATGCCGCTGATGCTTCCCTTTGCTCGTACTGCGTCATTAATGCCCACACGAAGCCTGTCAGCTCTCTTGCTACCGCCGTTGCCGCTTTGCATCGCTCTTTCTTCAGCGCGATCCGCCAAAACTTGTTGTGAAGCCTGTGTTGTGCCTTCCAGCTATGTGCAATCACTTCTACCGGTTGTCCCTCTTGACGCTTTTTGAGCCCATCTGACAGCGCCGGCTTGTGAGCATATTGCCATGCCGCCTCCACCAGCACTCGCCTCGCCCGACTGTTACCGGTCTTGGTGATACCGCCTCTTCTGGTCGTCCCTCCAGAACTCTCCTCAGAGGGCACCAGACCAAAGTATGCCATCAGTGCCCTCGGACTTGCAAACCGGCTGAAGTCCTGTACTTCCGATATGAGCACCATCGCCGTCTGCGTGCCTACCCCTCGCAGGCATCCCAGCTTCCCGACTCGTTGCTTGTATGGCTCACCCTCGGCTACCTGCGCGAGCTGTCTGTTCAACTCCTCGAGCTGTGATAGCTTGTACTCAAGGAGCGTCAGATACTGACGCCAGGTGATCTCGTCCGCTCCCTCGAACTTAAGACCCTTCAGGTAATTCCAGTGCTTCTTCGTCCAGTTGCTTCCGGCCAGGTAGCCCAGTCCTCTCGCCGATAGGAACTTCAAGACATAGTGCCGGGATTTCTGCACTTCCTTAACCATCGTTTCCCTGCACCTTACCAGCGATCGAACCGATTCATCCTCCTCACTTGGCACATGGACCTTTGTCAATTCTCCAGCCCTGTGCAGCTTGGCAAGTTTTCGCGCATCCCGCCGGTCTGTCTTTACCTTATCCCCAGGCTTCTTTGGTATCAAGGATGGCGCTACTACGTCACAAGCTATCCCCATCTCCGCAAGCCATCTGTGTACCACGTATCCGCAACTGCTCGCTTCATAGCAGCAGACAGGCTCGTGTGTTCTCTCCAGACGGACGAACAACTTCTTCACAGCCAGAGAATCGTTTGCGATCCGCTTCTCAAGGATCGGCTCGTCCCCCTTCTCAGGCAATGCTACTGCCACGATGAACTCCTTGTGGACATCCAAACCAACATATGCGATACTCTTCATGCGCTGACCCCTTTCTTGCGACTCCTATTGTCGCTTGTGGCTCTGACGACTATCCGCCGCCAATCCACGTTATCACAAAGGGGTCAGCCCTTCCATAGTATCTACCCATGCCTATTCTGTCCATGCCTGTTCCCATTCGACCATTTGACCATTCACACAAATGGCTCACTACCCGATCAACCTGGACCTGAAGGGCCGTCGGTGCTTAGTCATAGGCGGCGGGTCGGTTGCCGAGCGCAAGGTCGAGACTCTTCTAGAGTTCGAGGCTGAGGTAGTCGTCATCGCCCCGGAGATCACCGCCAAACTCTCTGATCTGGCATCTAGTGGCACCATCCAGCATCTTGCCGTGTCCTACCTGTCCGACCCGTCTGACTCGTCCGACCGACTGCAGGGCGCTCTTCTCGTCTTTGCCGCCACGGACGATCGCGAAGTGAACAAGCGGGTCTCCGCCGATTGCCAAAGTCGGGGAATCCTTGTCAACGTCGTTGACGACCCCGAGTTATGCACCTTCTTCGTCCCGGCGATCGTCCAGCGGGAAGACCTCATCATCAGCATTTCGACCTCCGGCCGCAGCCCCGCCATGGCCCGCTGGCTTCGGATCAGGCTGGAAGAGGCCCTCGGCCCCGAGTACGGCCAACTCGCCGACATCCTCGGCCAGCTCCGAAGCGAGGTCAAGGCCAAGTATCGCGACCCCGGCGACCGCACCCAGGCCTACCTCCG
>DASRZD010000009.1:0-11627 GCA_035686805.1 Armatimonadota bacterium | reverse complement strand
AGCTCATTGCCCGCCGACCAGATCGAGCATTACTGGCTGAAACCGCTCGATTCGCCCGAGGAAATCCTCAGCAAGATCCGCCCCGATGAAACCATCATCTGCCTCCCGGACGCGGCGCTGACTTGCGTGGACTTAACGAGTAAGGAGTAATCCGTAAGGGGAATTCAGACGGCTTTCCCTTCTGAGCCGAGGGCTCGGATGATCGCCTTCATATCCTCTTTCAGACGGTCCTTGACCGCCTCCATGATCTTCCAGACATGGTCCTTGTGATCGAGGGTGTCGGCGAATTCCTTGAAATACTCAATGTAGTTCGCCCTGAACGGCTCACCGAAGTTGATCTTCGCCATCCCCGCCTTCACGAGGTCGGTCACCAGGCCCAGGGGAATCCCGCAAGTCCCGTGCTGAACCAGCGGCACTGAGACCTTCTGTCGAAGCTCTCTGACCAAAGGGAGGTCTATCTGATCCTGAAGGTCGAAGACCCCATGCTCAGTTCCATTTGCCACCGCGAGCATATCAACCCCGGTCGCCTCGACGAATCGGACGGCCTCCGCGGGATCGGTTGTGTTTCCCTGCCCATGAGAATGAGCGCCTCCCGCTACGTGGCCGACCTCAGCCTCGACGGTCACTCCCAGAGGGCGAACCGCCGCGATGACCTCGCGAGTCGCCCGGATGTTCTCCTCGATCGGCAGGTGTGAGGCGTCAATCATGACCGAGGTATATCCGGCCTTGACGGCCCTCATGACCGATTCCAGGCTCATGCCATGATCGAGATGGAGGGCGATGGGGATTTTGGCATCCTTCGCAAGATGGGCCGCCTGCAACGCACAGTATTCGAACCCCCGATAGGCGCAGTTCGGCTCGTAGGTCTGGAGGATCATCGGCGAGCGAAGCTCCTCCGCGGCCTCGATAATCGCCCGGGTGATATCGTAGGTACCACCGTTGGAATTGAAGGCCGGCACTGCGTAACCTTGGACGCGAGCCTTATCTGCCAATTCCTTCGAGCTGCAGAACTTCATTCTTCTTCTCCTGTATCGAGCGTTATATTCACGAGCGGCGGCTCGGCAGCCAATTCGGTGAGGATGATCTCCACGTTCGAATGCTCCTGAACCAGCGACGCAGGACAGTCCTTGGCGACCGGCCCGAAGAGCGCCCGGCGCATCGTCCCCGAATGCCACGTCCGCATGAACGTGAGGATGATTTTCTTCGAGGCCATGATCTCCTTCATCCCGACCGTGACGGCCATCGCCGGGATGATTGCCCAGTTGCCGTGAGTCCCGCCCATCGCCATCTGAGTACAGCTCTCCCTCGAAATCCGGTGAATCCGCGCCTGGCAATTGCGCACCCAGTTCAAGTCCTTCTCGGTCTCCTCGGGCTCTGGAGGGTCATTGAACGCCAAATGTCCCGAGATTCCTACTCCGCCGAAGCAGATGTCAACCCCGCCGATCGCCATTATACGCTCAGTGTACTCTTTGAGCATGTGCGGTAATGGGAAGATTATCTTGTCCATCGAAAACCCCAGCGATGGATCGAGCCGCTCGACCAGGGACTTCCGCATGAACGCCTTGAAGCTGAGCGGATGTGACTCAGGAATGGGCGTCAGGTCTGGCTGCAGGTACTCATCCATCATGAAGCAAGTCAGACGACCGAGCGGCAGCTTTTCCTGATTGCACAAATCGGCGAGCGGCTCATATAATAGGGGACCGACCGGGAGAATGAGGCTCGTGTCTCTGCCGAGTTCGTTGTTGCGGCGGATGGTGTCCACTATCCTGCGCGCCGCCTCGACATTCAGGGCGGCATGGTCACTAACGATCTTATAGGGAAAAGGGCAGCGTTCCTCGAATTGCTTCCTAGTAATGCTGTAGCAGTCCATACAACTCTCCTTTCAGGGATGGAGTACTGGAGTGTTGGAGTACTGGATCACCCCCAGGAGCCCGATTCAGGGCTTGACATCCAAAACAAATACTGTATAACATAAGACAGTTTTTCCTGTCAAGCTCTGAGGTACTGAGATGGCGACGGTTGACATAGTCCTGGTTGCCGGGTTTCTGTTCACCATGTTCCTTGCGGGGGTGTATTTCTCCCGCTGGATCAAGGAAGCGGACGACTTCATGGTCGCGGGCCGGCAGCTAACCCCATTCATCCTCGCCGCAACCATCACCGCCACGAACGTCAACATGTATAGCTTCATCGGCCAGGCAGGTGGGGCCTACAAGAGCGGTCTCGGAATCATCTGGCATACCTGGGTGGGGAATATGGCCCTGGTCTTTTCGGGGATTTTCGTCATCCCGATCATGCGCCGCCTCATGATCCGAACCGTCCCCGAGTTCCTGGAGATGCGCTACAATCGCCATATCCGCCTGTTCATCGGCCTCATCTGGGCGCTGAAACTGTGTTTTTGGCTTGCGGTGATCCTCATGGCGGCGACAAGGGCGGCACAGGGAATCACCGGCTTCCAGGATGTATGGGTCTGGTTCATCGCCTTTGCAGTGATTGCTATCATCTACAGCACCATCGGAGGCGCATGGGCGGTGTCCATGACCGATACCATCCAGTTTGCCGTAATGATGGCCGGCGCGCTGGTAGTCCTGCCAATCGCAATGCACGCCGTCGGGTGGATGCCCAAGCTGCTGGCCACACTGCGAGCAAACGGCATGTCGGAGCACCTCAAGTTCATCACCCAGGGCCAGGAGTTCAACTGGCTGTTCATTATCTCCATGATCCTCCTCTCCACGAAGTGGGCGTGCATTGACCAGGCGATCCTCCAGCGGGCGTTCGGCGCGCGTGACCCCCGAACGGTAGCCAAGGGGATGGTCCTCTCCGGGATTATTACCACGCCGTTCGCCTTTCTGTGGATACTACCCGCGCTGGCGAACACTGTGCTCCTGCCGGGCATTGACAAAGCAGACCTGGTTATGCCGATGTTCTTCGCGCAGTTTCTGGGCGTGGGAGTCCTCGGCCTGGTGATGTGCGGACTCCTGGCATCTCAGATGTCCACGATCAGCGCGGATATCAACTCAGTGGCGACCCTTTTTACCAATGATATCTACCATAATCTGTTCCGGAAGGCGTCGCCCAAACACCTGTTGAGGGTCGTGCGACTCTCCACCCTGGCCGCAGGGCTGTTGATGATACTCTTCGCATACTATGTCGTCAGCCGGTTCCAGACGGTCGTGGAGGCGAACCTGACGGTAGTGGGGATCATTGACATGCCTGTGTTCGTGATCGCCATTGTCTACGGTTTGTTCAGCAAGCGGACGAACTGGCAGGGGGCGGTCGGCGGGTACATCATCGGGGCTTCGGCAGGCGCATTCTGCTACAAGTACTTCAGCGGCAACCCTGATCTCTCGGCCTATGCGATCGTCCACACCCTCTTCGGTGCGGACGTCATTTGGGCGCAATGGGCGAAGAGTCTGGCGGCGCTGGCAAGTACGGCGGCCGCACTGATTGGAGTGCCCCTGGTGAGCGCGTTCTTCCCGAAGCAGAAGATGACCAAGGACTGTGAGCGGGTGTTCGGCGCATACAAGAGCGCCCTGCATTCGACCTCCGAGGAGGAGATCCACATGATGCCAACCTCCGCCAAGGGGAAGCTAGGCGTGGGGCTGATGATCGTGGGATTCCTCTCTTTCCTGTTCGGCGTGCTCTCGGGAAGCGTGCAATTCCAGTTTGCATCCCAGATGGCGGTCGGGGGGATGCTGGTGTTCTTCGTCGGGGGATTGACCAGAGTGTACAGCGATTGAAAGACAAGAGACCGCAGACAACAGACGACAGACTCAGAACACTCCTTCCGGGTCTTCGGTCTGTAGTCTACTGTCTGCTGTCTAGCTTTTGGAGAGTGGCATGTTTGACTGGATGACTTGGGGTATATTCGGGATCGGATTCGGGATACTGGTCGTGTGGATAGCCGTGCCCATCCGCGAGTTCCAGGGCATGCTCAAGAAGCGCCGTGAAAAGGAACGCCAGCCCTAGCCGTCACTTCTCCCACGCGATGGAGTAGTCCCGCTGGGCGGGCGGGGGATGCCCTCCCGGGCCGTAGCCCTTCGCGGTCGAGACCTTCTCGAGCGGGATGAATGAACACTCGATCCCCTGCTCGCTCACATCGTACTTCAGGAATCCCAGGGTCGGGTCGCCATCCGGCCAGCGATCAGCCCACTGGTGAAATGCGGTTGCAGGCGCATAATCGAACCTGATGCCGTCAACATGCGTCGTTCGTCGGCAGTGGATATGCCCACTAATGACAATATCGGACGCTGTGTCCTTGAAGATGTGCATGATCCGGCTGCGAGATGGCTCATCCACGCCGAAGTACCAGTCGAGATACCGCTCGCGGATGTCGAAGTTCGGCTCATTGGGCTCGTCTATGAAGAGCGGATAGTGCATAATCCAGACGTGATGCCTCGCATGAGGCTCATTCCGCTGAGTCTCCATCCAATCCCAGAGATCATTCTCCTCAGGAAGCCCCGAGCCGGCGATCATATCGCAGAAGCCCGAGAAGCGGACCTCCTTGTGAACGAAGCCCCACCAAAGCGGGCCGAAGACCGATGAGAACTGCCTCAACTGCTCTGAGGTCAAGTTGAGGCTGGTATCATCCGCACCCTGAACTGTACCGGAAACGTTCGTATGCTTGTTACCCGTGTCCATGTTGCCGGGGATGACGTGGCAGGGGAACGGCAGGGAGTCCAGGTCGGTCTTGATCGCCTCGAGCTCATACCGGTGGATGCTCCCGTCGCGGGTTAGATCGCCGCCGATGAGGAGAAGGTCAGGATTGATCTCGACGATCTGCTTGCGGGCGGTCTGCCAGTTCTCATTCCATGCCGGGGCGAATCGGAACGACCTCGGCGACCCGACCTGGATGTCCGCCGCATGCACGAACGTCCAGGGCTTCATTGAGCCTTCACCAGTTTGGCGACGTTGGCGGCAAACCGGCTGTCATAGGCTGACCGCAATTGCGAGCGAAGTTTGGAATCTGAGGTGATGAGGACGAACCGGCTGATCTCCACCTTGCCGAGGTCGAGCGCTATCTCAGATTTGCCGGCCCAGGAGACATCCTTCGTGCCCGAGTAGGTGACCTCAAAGGCATCCGTGGGCTTGAGCCATGAGGGAATCTTGACCTTCACGCTCGATTTCTCGACGGGCTTGTAGGCGGTTCCCACTCGGTCGCAGGCGACGTTGTCGTTAACGATTATTACTGCAATCGTATGCGGCCCTGAGAGAAGAGTCCGAACCCAGAGGAACGGTGTGGCGGTGACGGGCAAATTGATCGGACAACTGCTGGTGATGACAGGCCCGGCGGTTCGAACCTCTGCTCCCAGGAGGCCGATCTCCTTCCATAACGCCAGCGCCTCGGGGTCGTCCGAGCCGCATCCCCGGCAGTAGGTGTCCGGCGAGAACCACCAGTAGGAAAGCCCCTTCGCCCCGGCAGCGATAGCATAGTAGACCTCCATGCGCTTCTCTTCGGGGGTGGGGTATCGGCCCTCATAACCCTTGCCATCCCGGTACTTGGTCGAGCAGAGAAGGACATGCAGCGGCTTGGGCTGACATGAGGATTCTGAAATGGCGCTCGTGGCATAGACGTAGGTCGGCTTCGAGTGAACCGCCAGCAGATCCGGTCGCCGCCGATAGACGAAGTCGAGCTGCTCGGGATAGTAGGGATCGATGCAAGGGATGTCCGCGAGCTGGTGATACATGTACCAGTTCTCCGGCTTGTAAGTATTGTCTATGTTCAGCAGCAGCGGCGTATCCGGCTCATGCCGCCGAAGCTCCCCCGCCCATTTGACCAGATACTGGCCGAGGGATCCTAGCCGATCAGGAGGCTCAAGTTCACCGGTTGCTGCATCATGGGCGTCCGGCTCGTCCATGGTGAAGAAGAAGACCGGCTTGGGCGTTCCAGTATCCCAAGTGGTCATGCGCCCGATGCCAAGGGATTCGCAATACTTCCAGCCCTCGGGGCTCTGGAAGAAGTCACGGCTCGGGCCGGAGCACATGCCCATGTGGACGTTGATGTTGTGGACTGCCCAGTCGGTCAAGTACCGCTTGGCTGCAATCTCCGAAGAGTTTGCTCCCTTGAGGGACGCGCCCCACATGCCGTAGACCATGTCCCGCCCCCAGGCCCGAATCCCCGCTACGGCGGCCGAGCCGTCGGCATACATGATGCGGAAGTTGTGGTAGGACATCCACTTCAAGGGCTTCGGGAGCTTGATTATTATGGGAGTGATCTCAAGCGACTTGTCCCAGGCGATGTCTGCGGTGATCTCCTTGCCGTCGAGGAAGACCTTCGCCGGCTTCAGGGCCTTCGGATGACTTGCATACAGATAGACGGTGGTCAGGTCGGGGGTGAAGCTTATGGTCTCAAAGTGAGGCCTGGGCTGAACCGAGATCGCTGCCGGGATGGTGTTTTTGTCGGTAATGACGCCAAGGTCGAGCTTGGCGAGAATCGGATTCCGTCTCAGGCGGATGACGACCTCGCCGAAACCGCCGACCGGCACTTCATGAGGCTCGGCCTTCCACCAGACTGGCGTGCCGGCGGAGGCCAGCAGCTCGATTTGCCCTTTCGGCAGCTTAGACAATAGGATGCTTGAGCCGAACTTGTCATTGGGATCTGCAGGCCTCTCGGTGACGCCAAGGGCCTCAGAGAGCTTAATGCCCTGGAGGGTGAGATCGGTGACCGTGATGGGTGCTTTGCCGTTATTCTGGAGATAAACGAAGACATAGCCGCCGAGCGGCATGTCGGGCCGAGCGTAGATGAGAGTGTTGCCATCCGCGTCCTTGAATGACCATCCCTCCTGCCACAGGCGCATGAACTGCGGGAAAGGCGTGTCGGCACGGTACTCCGCGCCGATGATCCCGGCGGAGGCAGAGGCGGCGATGAGAAGGCAGGCAACGCTCAACATCCGACGTCCAACGTTCAATTCTCCAACCTCCTAGACTATTTGCGTCCATACTGTTTTTCGAGCTTTGCGGCGTGATGGGCCCGCCCGGTCGCCCGAAGACGCCGGCAGTAGTTCTCCAGCTCACCTCGAACATGGAACGGCCCACCTTCCCTCATGACGGTGCGAAGCGGATCGGCCGCTTGCTCGGAAGTGCTCATCATGTCTGCATGCCACTCGTCCAGCAGATTATGCGCCTGCAGGACGACCTCCCACTGGTGATCTGCAAGGTTGTGCGTCTGGTGAGGATCCTTCTCAACATCGAACAGCATCTGACTCGGGAAGTTCTTGAAGCCGTCGTGATAAGTGCGGATCATCACATAAGGCCCGAATCTGACCGCCCGCTGGCAGCTCCACGCGCACTGGCTGACGACGAGGTAATCGCGTCCGTTCGGCTTTCCATCCTTGAGGGTCGTGGCGAAGCTCTTGCCGTCCCAGATCGCGGGCGACTCCCGACCGAGCAATTCGGCGGTCGTGGGAGGAAGGTCAAGGTTATAGTGAAGGGCGGTATCCACGGCCCCCGACTTCATTCCCGGCCAGCGGATGATGAGGGGAACGCGGCTGACGATATGGTCGGCGGTCTGGTGATCGCCATATACATTCAACTCGCCCAGGCTCTCGCCGTGGTCCGAGCTGATCATGACAACCGTGTCATCGAGCACACCTTGATCGGCAAGAGCGTTCAGGATTTGGCCGATGTGATCGTCCATATAGCGAATCCCCACGTCGTACCCGTCAATCCACCGGCGGAAATCGGCCAGCCCCTTGATGGTCGTGGGCACGCGAGGCCAGGGATAGTCCTTCGGCTCGTCGAGGTGGATGGGCTCACTCGCGCTGTGGGGGCCATAGCTCGCACGATGCTCCTGGATCATCTCCTCGGTAAGCCAATCGGGGATCGGCTCGCCCTCGAATGGATTGCCGTATTCCATCGGCGCCCGGTATGGGCCGTGGGGATCCCAGAAATTGATCTGGAGGAACCAGTTGTCCTGCCGGCCGTTCTTCTGAATCCAATCGAGTGCGTGGGGGGTGACTTCGTCCGCCCGCTCGAGGCCGCCCTTGCCGGTGTTCACCATCTCCTTGAAGCCGGTGTAGAACCACCAGGCTGAATGGCGCTCGGCAAACGGGCTGATGGAGACCGTCCGAAGGCCGGCTTCGCGGAACATGCTCATCCAGGCGGTTCGGGAGGCGGCAGTTCGGAATCGGCGGTTCGGCCCTTCGATATACGGGTCTGCAGCAGTGCCGCCATGGCCTACAACTCCGGTATGGATCCCGAAGCGCCCATTGAAGAGCGCCGCCCTCGATGGCAGGCATGGGGCGTCCGACGTATAGAAGTTCTCGAACCGGACTCCCTGCCGGGCGATGCCATCTATATTCGGCGACGTGTTCCTCTGATATCCGTAGCAGCCCAGGTGATCCGGGCGCAGGGTATCAAGGTCCAGGTATAGGATTCTCAATTGCAGCCTCCATGATGCGTGACATCACGCCAGATTCATCTTGTAGAGATTGGCGAAGACTCTGAATTTCCTCGCAAAATCACCGCAGAACAGGACGTTATGATGCCCTTTGACCATGCATGCGTCCGCTCGATCTGTTATCTCTATCTCCACGTTCGTTGCACATCCGCCGGCGGGCGGCATCTTATGCGACTTCCAGACCTTGCCGGCATAGACATCCAGGATGGCCGGTTGTCCGGTGTAGTACTTGACCATCGTCACGGGCTCGCCTTCCTTCCAGAAAGCCTGAATCGCACAGCTTCCCTCGTTCGAGTGGAAGAACTTGCGCAAGATATACGGCGACGCCGCCTGATCCGGTCCATGAAGCCTCGGAGCGCAGGTGCAGTGGGATGCATAGTAATGGTTACGCTCGGTCTCGTACGCGGGATTGTGCTGGAATCCGGCACGCCCCGTCAGGGCCTCCCCCAGAAACAAGGTGTATGCCGCTCCAAGGTCGTTCTCACATGCCGCGGGCGTAAGCTGGCTGTTGAACAGTGCAAAGCTGACGCAGGGCTTCAGCATCCCCTCACGCAAGCAGTTCATCGTCACGCCGTCAGCGTCATGCTGCACAAGCATCTTCTTCAAAACCAGGTGAGCCCTCGCCGCATTCTCCAGGGCTTCCTGGGTTACCCGTATCTCTTTTGCCCCTTTGGCAAAACTCTCTAATAGCTTCTTTGCCTCGGCGCCGATTGCGGTGCGGTGGAACTCGTCGGCGTATTTCGAAGAAGGAACGGTCCGGACCTTGAGGCCCAGGAACTGCTCCTCGGTCTCTGAGATTCGCTCCGCCTTCGTGATGCTCAGGAGTCGGCTCTGGCTGAGCAGCTTCCTGGCATTGATCATGCGCATCCCGTACTCGATGGCCTCGAAGTTATCCAGCGACTGGATGAAATACACTCCGGGGATTCGATACTGGCTTACCTGCCCGTGTTTCACGCCAAGCCCTATGTAGAACACCACTGGAATGCCGGCTTTCCCTGCCGCCTTGAGAAGCAGATCAGCGTGTCCCAGGCTCAGGTTGTAGAACATTACTATCAGCAGTCCGTCGGGCTTGTCTGCCTCGATCTCCCCGGCTACTCGCTCCGCATCGGAGGTGCTCGCAATCGGCTGAGAATCAACGTCAATCGTCATTCCGAGCTTCTTCTCAATATCCTTGAGCACTGCCGTGTACTGCTTCTCATGGCACTCGGCGTCATACTGATTGCCCGGCCAACTCCACCAACTGTTCGGATTGTCGGCAAAAGCCTTGGACGGCGGATACAGGAATACCGCTCGGACTTTGGCGCCTTCCTTCCAATGCGCCACTTGCGCCGAGAAAGCGTGCCCCCAGCCTGCGAGAGCAAACGGCGTAGCTGCCACAACGGCGCTTGCACCATGCAGGAAGGTCCTCCGGGACATGCCTGATTGGGATTGGCTCACGCGTTACCTCCCACCAAACCGGTGAACAGTGAACGGTTAACGGTAACAGTCCACTGCTTACCGTTTACTGTTCACTCTCTCGCCACCAGGGCACTGCACCCCGGCGCGTCTGCCTGCTTTCTGCAGACCTCCTGCAGATACTCCGGGAAGCCGCCGTCGGCATCCTTGACGCCGAGCCCGTAAAGCCTCTTCGCCTCCTCGGGATACTTGTCGGCGACATTGGTCTTCATGTCAGGGTCGCTCTCCCTGTCATACAGGAACACGCCTGTCGAGTCAATCTTCGCATTGAACCACCACCGGTCGTCAATCACCGTGATCGCCGATCCCCAACCGACCGTCACGTGATCTCGATGGGAGTGCCCATTGTTCAACGCCGCCTTATAGAATGGCTTGCCATCAACGACTTCCGGCGCAGGAATGCCTGCGAAGTCGAGGATCTGGGCGGTCAGGTCGGTGTGCTGGATGAACAAGTCGCTCCTCTTGCCCGCGCCGATTCCCTCCGGATGGCGGATGATGAGCGGGACATCGTAGACCGACGGATGCGACGGATAGCCTCGCTTGCCGAGGAAGTGATTATCGCCGATCGAGTGGCCGTGGTCGGTGGTCACGATCAGCATCGTGTTCTCCAGAAGCCCGAGCGTCCGCATGGTGTCATAAAGGTGGCCGAACCACCGGTCGCACATGCTGACCTCGCCGCTGTAATTGGCCCTCACTCGTCTGAGAAGCTCGGGCTCCATGGTCTCGGTGCCGAGATAGCCGGAGATCACCCACTCGGGGCCGTCATTCGGATCATACATCTTCCGATAATGCTCGGGGACGAACCAGGGCTCGTGGGGATCGAAGCTCTCCACCGTAAGGAAGAAATTGTCCGCATCCCGATTCTGCTCCAGCCAGCGGGACGCCTCGATCAGCACTCGTGGGGCGAAATAGTCCTCTTCCTTGGTGCGGTCGTACATATTCTTCAGGCACTGGCGCAAGAAGGGGACTCGGTGGTCGTTCCAGTACTTGCGCGGGAGCCAATGCTCCAACTTGGCTTCCGACAGCTCAGGGCCGCTGCGATATTTGTCGGTCTCCTGGCCGCGAAGGAACATCCATTGATCGAACCCCCGCCAGTAGTTCTTCGAGGGCTTGAACATATGGTAGACATCCGCAATGAGGCCGGTCCGATAGCCTTTCTCCTGGAGCATCTCGGCCATGGTCGGCTGATCCTCGGGAATCGGTCCCCATCCCGGCGCGCCGACGAAGTCGCCCTTCAGGCGATAGTCGCTCTTGTGGAAGGGGAAGACTCGCTGGCCGGTATAGAGCGCCCGCCTGGTAGGGAGGGTCGGCAGCGACTCGGGAAACATCCGGTCCATGAGGAGTGACTCTTCCGCAAGCGCATCCAGCCGGGGAGTATGGACCTTCCCCCAGGGAGGCTGGCCGTAGCAGCCGAGGCAGTCCTTTCTCATGGAATCGAAGACAACTAAGACGATATTCACAGCTAATTCCTTTCCTGACAACAGACTACAGACAGTAGACAGCAGACCCGGAGTCTCTTGTCTGTTGTCTTCAGTCTACTGTCTCCTTATGGATTCGGCAGTCTCAACTCCACGGGGAGCATCTTCGCATACTCTTTATGCGGCTCGGTCTGATACCAGTAGGCCACCGAGCTGTAATCATCGCTCCGCTCATTGGTCTGGCCGTGCTCAATCGAGACGCGGATATTCTTGTTGAACGGAACGGGATCGAGGATGTGATAACGGTATACGCAGACCTTGCCCCATTCATTGAAGCCGCTATCAAGCTCGGCCCACGA
>DASRZD010000008.1:0-9946 GCA_035686805.1 Armatimonadota bacterium | reverse complement strand
TTGCCCGTTCGGCGTAGATGTCGCCGCCGCCGAGCTGGTAGACCAGCGCCGATCTCCATACCAGGTCGGTGGGTGGCCGAGGCACGTAGTATGTATGCTGCATCTCCTCCGGGTATATGTCGTGATAGGGCTTCTTTTTCGCCTCCTGCCACCAGGCGGTCTCGAATTTCGGGAGCTGCATGGCCTCGAGTTTGTCGGCATCGAGTTGGAGGCGATGGCAGGTTTCAGACGCCCAGGCATGGGCGGCCATGTTGTCTTTGGCCGCCTGAATCATCTGCTGGTTTACTAAAAGGCACGGATGTGGTAGCATAATGGCCGAGTTTCCCTTTGAAAGGCTGACCTCTTGAGGTTAATAGTCCAACTTTGTGCCGGCGTTTTCCTCCTGGCAGGCTTGTGTCCGGCTCAGCAGGCAGACGAATGCCTTCCATGCCACAGCGTTCGGGATCTTTCGGTTCAGGCGTCCAATGGGCAGGTGGTCAATATGTACGTTGACCCCGGCCGATTCCAGCACTCGGTCCATGGCAAGCTCTTGTGCGACCGATGTCATGTGAATATGGCCACCGAGTCTCGCGCCAAAACTCCGCTGCCGACCTCGGTAAGTCCCTATACCATGAAATACCGGCCGGGAACTCGTCCCGCTGCCGGTTCATGTGTGGTCTGCCATCCCAAGCAATTTGAGGAGTATCGGGGAAGCGTTCATGCCCAGGCGCTTCGAAGCGACAGACCGGGCGCCCCAGTCTGCTCCGACTGCCATGGCAATCACTATATGCTCAAGACGGCGGATTTGGAGTCACAGATCAATCCGACCAACGTACCGCATACGTGCGCATCCTGCCATGCGGTGGGATTGCTCATGAGCAAGTATGACATACCGACGAACACATATCAGACGTTCCAGCAGAGCGTTCACGGCCGAAAACTCCTGTTGGGCGAAAAAGGGGTCGCCGTGTGCACGAGCTGCCACGGGGTCCATGATATCAAATCGCCGAACGACCCGGCTTCGCGTCTTTACCCAACCCACAGGGCGGATACGTGCCGCAAATGCCACAAGGGCGCATCGGCCGAGTTCGCGCTCACCTTCAAGCATATCGCGCCATCGCCGACTGAGGAGCCGTTGATCTACTATATCCGGCTCGCTTACAGGATAGCGATCGGAATGTTCATCGCGGTCATGGGTGGATACATATTGCTTGACTTGCTTAGACGAGCTATCGAGTGGATCCGCAGGCGGAGGGAGGAATGCGGAAATGGAAGAGCGTAGAAGAGGATGCTTCCGCCGATGGGATATGCATCAGCGCATTCAGCATATATGCTTACTGACCGCGTTCATAATTCTGGTTGCGACGGGATTCCCCATGCGATATGCCGCCGCCCCGTCGGCTCAGGCGTTCACCCTGTTCGTAGGAGGGGCGTATGTGATCTCGATTATCCACCGGTTTGCGGGAAGTCTGCTCATTCTAACGTCGTTCTACCATATCGGCTACGTGGGCTATCACTTTGCGAAAGGTCAGCGATGGACCGAGATGATGCCCGCCTGGAAGGATGTCGTGGATTTCCTCCAAATGTGGCGCTATAACCTGGGCCTGACGAAGGAGAAGCCGAAATACGGTCGGTACTCATTCACCGAGAAGTTCGAGTATTGGGGGATGGTTTGGGGGAGCGTCGTGATGGTAGTCACCGGCCTGCTACTCTGGAATCCGGTGCGGACCATATGGTATCTCAAGATTCCGATCCTGCTCGCCCTCTCCAGGGTGATACACAGTTACGAGGCCCTGCTGGCCGTGACGGCGATACTAGTCTGGCATCTCTACAACGCTCACCTGAGGCCGGACGTGTTCCCGATGAGTCCGGTTTGGCTGACCGGGCTAATGACCGAAGAGGATATGAAGGAGCACCACGGCCTCGAGTACGAGCGCCTGGTGAGAGAACATGAGGATAAGTGTGAAACTCCTGGCTAGCCTGCTAGTCATAATTGCTCTTGGAGGCTGCGCCAGGCATACCAAGCCGGTTCAGCCGATAACCCGCCAAGCGCCTCTGAGGTCTGAGGCGGCTATCACTTCGCTCAGGTCAACCGAAGGGCTGGTTTGCTTCAAGTGCCACAATGCCCTCACGGTTGATACCGGCAGAAAGCCCACGATCGCGTTTTCGCATGAGAAGCATGCGAACCGGGGAACTCACTGCAACCAGTGCCACAGCGACCTTGGGCACGGCAAGAACAGCCAAGTTCACGCTCCCGGAATAATGCCCGGGCATCCGCAGTGCTTCGCATGCCACGATGGGAAGAAGGCATCCAACAAATGCGGGTATTGCCATCTTCAGCGAGGTGAGCCCAATCCGCACCCGGCGGATTGGCTGGGCGTCCATGGCATGCCGGCGCTGAAGAACAGGGCAAGCTGCCTGGAATGCCATGATGACTTATCCTGCGTGCAGTGCCATACGCTCACCATGCCTCATCCGTCGAACTGGGTGGCCGTCCACGGCCGGCAGCTTAGTCAGGGTGATTGCGCCAGATGTCATCCGCAGCAGTACTGCAATCAGTGCCATCAGAGAACGAGGCCGTCGTCGCATGGGACGAAGGGCTTCACGCAAACGCACGGGAAGCTTGCCGTATTTGGGAGTGACTGCTCTGTTTGCCACTCGAACCAGTTCTGCCTCAACTGCCATAAGCTGCCGATGCCGCATCCCGGGAACTGGACCTCCGCGCATGCCGCACCAGGTCAGACGCAGACTCAGACATGTGTGCGATGCCACAAGCTGGATGAGTGCCAAACCTGCCATGGGAACAATAAGATCATGGGGCATCCGACGGACTTCCTGATGGCTCACATGGCGGAGGCGAAGAAGCCGAACCCCGATTGCCGGGTCTGCCACGCGCAGTCATTCTGCGCCAAGTGCCATCCGAATGGGATAGACGGGAACGTGTTCCCGAAGTGATTGGGGGATTGGCATTACCGATTGGCTGACTGCAAATACTCCGCCGGGAGCGTGACCCTCGGGTTGAAATCCGAGCTATTGGCATAGCGGATCAGTTGGTCGAGGAGATACTCGGCGGCGGGATCATTCGTACTCAGGTTCATGCTGCTTACCAGCAATCGCCCCTTACCCACATTAGCCTCGAAGAGATACGCCTTGTTCCGCAGGGTGGTATGAACGTCCAGGCAGCGGACGATGGGCTCGATCTTGACCGGCAGGTCGTCGAGGAGGACCGCCTTCGAGCCGTTCAGCAGGTTCACGAACTGGAGGTCGCACCAGCCCTCATGCGGGAATCCCTTCATGGCCGGATGATCGGCGATGTCCGTGCCCACGTTGCTGTCACCCTGCGGATCGCCGAGCCACCAGCAAGGCTTGAACACCGACGGCACGGTTGGGAAGACGCCGTCCGCCGATAGGAGGATCACCCGCCCGCCCCGGTTGAGGTGATCCAGCGCGTCATTGTTCCACTTGCGAACTACCAGCAGCCCCTCGGGGGAAACCGTCTTCACTTGCGGGAATACCCAGAAATCCCATGAGTTCGAAAACAAACCGTCCAGCCTGGCAGTTAGAGTCAGCTTCTCAGGCGCTTTGAGGAACGGCATGTGAAGGTCAAAGCCGACAAGCTTCGTGTTGCCACCCGACGGCACGTTCAGTCCCGTTCTGATGCCGGTGCGATACACCTTCTTACCCCTTAGCTTCCAGGCGAGAGTGGCATTCTTCGATGGCTTATCCTCATATCGGGATGCGACAAGGCTGATGGGTACTGACTCACCCGAACGTAGATTGCGCCTGGGGCAGTCTATCAGCAGCACGGTCGGGGAGTTGAATCGGCGGAAGTCCTCGGCCTTGAGGCCCTTCTGATCGTAGAAGAAGTCGAGCACGCCGTTCGAGCCGGTCCAGTAATCCTGGAGCAGCCACTGGTCATAGCCCTTGATGCCGTCGGACATCCGTGCCGCCTCGATGTTGGTCTTCAGCACCGCCGCCTGGAGCCTCTGGGAATTGTCTACCCATCGGCCGAGGTGGTCCCCGACGCCCTTCTCCTTAACCAGGTCCTGGTACTTCACCAGCCAGAACGGGATGATTCCCCCTTGGAACTTCGGAAGCTGAGCGAGAGACGGCAGAGTGCCGAAATTGGCCATCTCATGGACCACGACCGGCTTGTCGGGCTTCCGGCCCAATTCATACTTGCCGTCGTTGAAGCCAAACTTGCCACCCTCGTCGAACTGAGGTGTCAGGAAGTCGAGCGTGCCCCGGGACTTGCCTTCGGGGATAGGAATTCCATCGCTGTCGATGACCAGACGCGTGGAATCCACCTTCTTGGCGGCGTCGTACATCTCCGGCGCGAGGTCGAACCCGCCCCATTCTTCGTTCGACATGCTCCAGGTGATGATCGAGGGGTGATTGCGGTTGGCCTTGATGATGTCGCGCCACTGATCGAGGTACAGGCGCTTGCCCTCGGGAGTCGCCGCCTGGTAGAAACTGGCGTATGCGATGGGAAACTCGGGCTGAAGCATGATCCCAAGCTCATCGGCGACATCGAAGTACTCCGCGAGCGGAAACCAGCTATGATGGCGGACGTAGTTGAATCCATAATCCCGAGCGATCTTGAACCGGCGGTAGTACTCCGCCTTGTCCGCAGGCGGGCAGACGGTATTCGGGTAGATGCAGTCGTCGCCATATCCCCGCAGGAAGATCGGCTTGCCGTTGAGGAGGAATTGTCCGTCCTTGACGGCGATCTCGCGCATGCCGAAGCGGACCTTCACTTCGTCAATCTGCCGATTGCCCAAGATCAGCCTGACCTTCGCCGTGTAGAGATAAGGGCTGCTCGGAGACCAGGTTTTCAGGTCCTTGATTCGGGCAGTCAGTCCTGATGCCACTATGCGGCTGTTAGCATCGAAGACGTCCGCTACCGCCCTCGCCCCGGGCTTGCCGCCGATCTCGACCTTGATTTCGGCGGTCTGGGAGGCAAGATGAGGGATGACGTACACATCCTCGATCCACGTGTGGTCGGTCGCCTCCAGGACGATCTCCCGATAGATCCCGCCCCAGGTGACGTTCATCGCATCAATGATGTCGAAGCAGCCGATGAGGGGGTCAATGTCCTTGCGCTGGCGGCCGTCCACACGCACGGCGATGACGGCCTTCTGCCCCGGTTTGACGGCGCTGGAGATATCATACTTGAACGGCGTCAGGTAGCCGATGTGCTCGCCCAGATGCCGGCCGTTCACCCATACATCCGCATAGCGATGGACTCCGCCGAACTTGAGCCAAGTGACCTTTCCCTGCCAGTTCGATGGGATGGTGACAGTCTTCCGATACCAGGCCAGGCCGGGGTAGCCGCTGAAGAGCTTATCGGTGGGCTCGCCGACTCCCTGGGCGTTCCACGCGCCGGGGACGACGATCTTCCGGTCGAAGGGCACTTTGGCGTTGAACCAAAGTTGCGAGACCCCCACCTCCTTCGGGTCGGTCTTGAAGTCCCACTGGCCTGAAAGGTTGATCGTTTCGCGGCCGAACGCGGGGACCGCCAGGAGCAGCATCAGTATCAGAAAGCGCCTCATCGAACCATCCGTGCCATCGCGATGAAGTTTCTTGCCCCGTGCTCGCCGAATGTGCCGGAGGTGGAGCCGCCGAGCATGAAACCCCGATCTCCCGCTGAATCGAGTCGCTCGCGAGCGATTGCCAAAACCTCGTCAGTCGGCAGCTTGTTGATGATCTCCATATCGTCAATGTTGCCGTGGAAGCAGACCCGGTTGCCCAGCCTTTTTCTGGCTTCTCGGAGATCGCAGTCGCCCCAGGGAGGCGCTTCCAGGGGGTCGAGGGAGTCCATCCCGATCTCGGCGAAGTACTCCAGATATCGCATGACCGGCCCGTGATTGTGATAGTGGACGGTCGCCCCGTACTTATGGATGATGCGGACAAGCTCGCGGTCATAGGGAACGCACAGGCGCTTGAAGGCCTCCGGGCCGAGTTGGACGCTGGCATACTCGCCGCCGACGATCCGAAAGCCGTCAACTCCCTCACGGCAGATGCGCTCGATATATGCCGCGATCCGCTCCGTTATAACGGCAGTCAGCTTCTCGACCAGGTCGGGGGCATCCGCCCATGCGAGGCAAAACCCCTCGGGCGAGAACCAGGACGCCGGAACGGCGACGCCGTTCACGATGCCGATGAGCACGAGACCCTCGTCGCCGATGCGATCCTGCCAGGCCCTGTAGTTGGTGAGGTCGAAGTCCGGCGCCTCATAGGGGATGGAGAGCAGCTTCTCGACATCTGAGGGATCCTTGAAATAGTACTCGATGGTCGCGCCGGTGATCTCCGTCCGGCGAAACCGGCTGACGAGATCGCCTTTGGGCGTATGGACGGTCGTGATGGTGGTATCGCCCTGGTGCTCGGACTCGATCTGAGCGCTCTTGCCGAGGATGGGATCGCCGCCCGAGCCCGTATCATGGATGAGATCGGTTTCCCGAAGTAGCTCCTGACCAAGCGGGCTGTCCGGGTCAACCTTGCCGAAGTGCCAGGGCGACACCGGCACCCGGTCGGTCTTCTCGAACCTCAAAGTCGCAAGGATGCGCTCTCGTGATGTCATTGTGCCCTCCGAAGCATCTCATCTGGTCAGGCTGGTGACATCCTCAGATGAGAACGAGTAGTCTCCGATGTTTACCTGCCAGATCGCCCTCGACCGCCCTGCGCCTTCCGGTTTCACGCTGAAGTGCACGGCAATCCTTGAGCCTTCGTCTACGTCGAGGCAAGCTCCGATCGGAAAGACCCAGCGCCCCCAGTGCGTCCATTGATCTGACGGCCTATTGGACAGAACGTTGTCTTTACTCAGGTGCGCCTCGAACCAGGCCGCCAGCGCGTTGCAGCGCGCCTGCTTCGTGCACGTAAAGTCCAACTTCGCCTCGAAGATTCCCGCCGCTTGCTCGAATGTGACGGCTGTGCAGTCAATCTCCCACATCTGCTGCGGATCGGCCAGTAGATGCTCGGCCTTGACGTTGTTGCGGCAACACAGCAAATGCCCCGAGGTCTTCTCGGCGATTGCAGCCAGGTCTACCCCGTAAGGTTCTTGCGTCCAGAACTGGATATCCTTCTCCAACTCCGCATCGTATGCGGGCGCTATCCATGAAGAAACAGTGCTCGGTATCATGATCCCGCCCGGCTTGAGCCAGCGATCCCTGGCCCTGACGATCACGGGCAGGAGGTTCTCGTCGATCCCGTAGCCGCCGAGCCATTCGCTTACGATCACGTCAACCTGCTCAGGCAGCTCAACACTCTCCATGTCTTCTTTGATCACCCGTATGCGGTCGCTCAGCCTGTTGTCCGAAACGATTCGCTCGGCAAGCTCGGCGGTCTGGGTTCTTTCAACCGCATATACTATTCGAGCTCCGGATTGTGCAGCAAAAACGCTAAGCAGACTGGTGCCGGCGCCAACATCCAGGACCGCCGAGTCAGGCGTAACAAGTTCTGCCAGCGCACGTCGGAATGCGGCACACCGGATGCCGTCATGCAGCATCAGTTTGTGCACGTGAAGGTCAGAGTAGTCTATCTCAAGGGGCATCTTGCGCATCCTCGGATTGCGACTCGATGATAGCGAAGGCCATTTCCAGAGTCTTGATGTTGTCTTCGATGGAGCAGGCAGGTGTGCGGTCTTCCCTGATGGCGGATGTGAATTCATTGAGCACGTCAATGCGGGTGTTCTGGGTATTGCTGCTTGGGCCGGGGATTTCAACCTTCTCGTGGCCGGTGATGGTGCAAGACTTAAAGCCGTCGGTGAAGAAAGTCGCCTTCTCGAACTCCAGGTCCCAGTGGCCATACCAGTCGGTCTCATTCCGACGGGCCGCCCAGCCGGCGAAGTAGTTGACCCTGACATCTTCAGGGAAGGTTAAGACAGCGGAGACACAGGCGTCGGACTTCGACCAGCTCCATGGCGGATTCCAGGTTCGGGCGCGGATGCTCTCGGGCTCGCCGAATGCGAAGCGCATGGTATCCAGATGGTGGATGCACATGGAGAGGATGAAGCCGTTCTCCATGTCGGCGGCATGGATGCCCGGCGCATTGACCGCCATGTGGTACAGGATGTTGGCATACCCGAGCTTACCCAGTAACCCCGACTGAACGGCATCCCGCATCTGCACCGACGCGGCGAAGAATCGGTAGTTCTGCGCAACCATGAACTTGAGCTGAGTCCCCTTATGCCGGTCTAGCATCAGGCGCGCATCCTCCAGGGAATCGGTCAGAGGTTTCTCGGCAACGACGTGGAGGCCGGCATCCAAGGCGGTTGTCACGTCGGCGAGACGGCCGCACATGGGCGGGGTGATGATGACGGCGGCATCCGCCGAGACCCTCTCAACGGCTTCTTTCAGAGTGGGGAAACAGAGTTTCGGATCAGCGGCGAGATTGGCGACGGCATTTTCGAGTGCACCAGGATTGACGTCAACCCACCCGGCGATCTCCCAATCGGGCGAATCCCTGATGACCTGCGCCCAGCTCGAGCCCCATCCTCCGAGTCCGACAATGATTGCTTTCACGGCTTATGTTAGCTGCGGGACGGTATCAGGAGCGGTTTCCCTTCGAACGATGTCGGCTCCGAGGGAGGTAAACTTGGAGATTATGTCCTCATATCCCCGGTCAATGTGCTCGACGCCGGAAATCTCGGTATATCCGTCGGCCTCGAGGCCGGCGATGATCAGGGCCGCGCCTGCTCGGAGATCGGTCGCCGTAACCTCCGCTCCGGTCAGCCGGGGAACACCCTTGATGATGGCGGTCCGGCCTTCCAGGATGATGTCCGCGCCCATTCGCTGGAGCTCGGATGCGTACCTGAACCGGCGCTCATAGATGTTCTCGGTGATGACGGAGGTGCCGTCTGAGACCGCAAGCAGTGACGCGAAGGGCTGCTGGATGTCCGTGGGGAAGCCCGGGTACGGCATAGTCTTGATGTCCGTGGCTCGGTGATTCCCGCTGGATCTGACTCGGACCTGATTGCCTTCAGGTATGACCTTCACGCCCGCGTCCTGGAGTTTCTGGAAAACGGAACTGCAGTGTTCGGGTACCATGCCGGTGATGGTCACATCGCCGCTGGTGATGGCGGCCGCTATTGCGAACGTTCCTGCTTCGATCCTATCGGGGATCATTGGGTATTCTACGCCTCTAAGCTCGTCCACGCCCTGAATCTCGATCGTGCTCGTGCCGAGTCCGCTGATCTTCGCGCCCATTGCAATCAGAAAATGGACGAGGTCTGTGACTTCGGGTTCAAGAGCGGCGTTCTCGATGCGGGTCGTGCCGTCTGCGAGGGCGGCGACCGTCATCAGATGCTGGGTAGCGCCTGCACTGGGCAGGTCCAGATAAACGACCGAGCCCTTGAGTCTATCGGCTTCAGCCTCGACATAGCCATGCTCGATCATTATCCTGGCGCCAAGGGCCTGGAGACCTTTCACGTGCAGATCAACGGGCCGGGCGCCGATATCGCATCCGCCGGGCAGGGGGACTCTGGCATGGCCGAGCCTGGCAAGGATGGGGCCGGTCACGCAGAAGGAAGCCCTCATCTTCTTTACGAGATCGTACGGAGCCTCGGCGCATTGGAGATCGGTGGCGTCTATCTCGACTACGTTACCGTTGGTAAACTGTGCCCTCACCCCGAGCTGCTGGAACATCTCGATCATAGTGAGGATATCGCCGATGTGGGGGACGTTCGTGAGGACGGTGGGTCCCTTGGCGAGAAGCGCTCCCGCCATGATGGCCAGCGTACCGTTCTTACTGCCGCTGACCCCGACTTCTCCTGAGAGTCTCTTGCCGCCGGTCACGCAGATCTTTTCCAAATTATGCACTCCTCCCGGTCCTTGGGTAGTATACCCATTTCAAGGTCGATATCTTGAAACCAGGTTAGGCAATAAAGTCCCGGCTTCCTTTAAGAGCTTCTTTCCAACAAAAGTATACAGCAGCCGGGAACCCTATGTCAAGCCGAGGGTTGCCTGGCAAG
>DASRZD010000007.1:0-5782 GCA_035686805.1 Armatimonadota bacterium | reverse complement strand
CATAGAGGTCATGAATGCGGCCGCCGAACTGAACGCCGACTTCCTTTCTTCTCGGAATCCGGATGTGGTTGACGGCGTTCCGGCCCTGATGTACGACCAGAAGTCGGCGCGCATTCACCTCAAGGCCGCCGAAACCATCCTTGAGTGGGTGAAAGGAACATTTTAGCAAATGGTCATGACGGAATGGTCTAATGGTCTAATGGTCATAAGTCCGCATCTCATCCGACCATACCACCATTTGACCATCTGACCATTTGCCCGGAGGGCACATGTATCTACTCGGCATTGACATCGGAACCAGCGGTACTAAAACTCTTCTCATTGACGAAACCGGTAAGATCATCTCCTCAGCGACCGACCTCTACCCTCTTAGCACTCCCAAGCCACTCTGGGCGGAGCAGAATCCCGAGGATTGGTGGCGGGCAACCGTTACGACCATTCGCTCGGTCTTGCTCGAATCCGGCGTGCAGGCTGAGGAGATCAAGGGGATCGGCCTGAGCGGTCAGATGCACGGGGCAGTATTCCTGGACGAACGCAATCAGATCATCCGCCCGAGCATCCTCTGGTGCGATCAGCGAACCGGCGCTGAGTGCGGATGGATCACCCAGACCATCGGCCTGGAGAAGGTCGTCGAACTCACCAGCAACCCCGTGCTCACGGGTTTCACCGCCGGCAAGATCATCTGGCTCAGGAATAACGAGCCGGAGAACTATTCGCGGATTAGGAAGGTCCTTCTCCCCAAGGACTACATCCGATTCCGGCTGACCGGCGAGTTCGCGACCGAGGTCTCGGACGCCTCGGGGACATCGCTGTTCAACGTGACCAAGCGCCAGTGGGCGGATGAGATGCTCGACGGCATCGGGATTCCGCGGGATTGGATGCCCAGGGCCTACGAATCGCCGGAGATCAGCGGGCGAATCAGCGAGGAAACCGCCGGACTGGCGGGCCTCAAGGCCGGGACGCCGGTCGTCGGTGGAGGAGGGGATCAGGCGGCAGGCGCGGTCGGAAACGGCGTCGTCGAGACGGGGATCATCTCCTCGACGGTCGGGACCTCGGGGGTCGTGTTCGCCTTCGCGGACAAGCCGGTCGTTGATCCAGGATTGAGGGTTCACACGTTTTGCCATGCAGTTCCCGGCAAGTGGCATGTCATGGGTGTCATGCTTTCGGCGGGCGGGTCACTGAGATGGTATCGCGACACCTTCGCCGATGCTGAGATGGCCGAGGCGCGAAAGACGGACACAGAGGTCTATGACCTGCTCTCGAATCAAGTGGCGAGCGTCGAGCCGGGCTGCGAAGGGCTAATCTTCCTGCCGTACCTCACCGGCGAGCGAACGCCTTATCCCGATCCGAACGCCCGCGGGGTGTTCTTCGGGCTCACTCTGCGGCACGACAAGCCCCACTTCGTCCGGTCGGTCTACGAGGGAGTGGCATACGGCCTCAGGGATTCCTTCGAGATACTGGGCGAGATGGGCGTGCCGATTGACCAGGTTCGGGCATCGGGCGGAGGCGCTCGGAGTGCGGTCTGGCGGCAGATTCAGGCGGATGTCACCGGTCGCGAGCACGTGCTCATCAACATTGACGAAGGCCCGGCATTCGGAGTGGCTCTCCTTGCGGGCGTCGGGACGGGGATCTATCCCAGCGTGGAGGACGCCTGCCGAAGCACCATTAAGGTGGTCTCAGCCACCAAGCCGAACCTGTCCCGAAAGGCACTCTACGACCGGTATTACGGCATCTATCGTGCTCTCTACCCGGCCCTGAAGGAAGTTTTCAATCAGGTGTCGAATATCGTCGTTGCAGGTTAGCGCAGTTTCTTCTGCTTTCCAGGCGTATACCGTCTACTACACGGAGGCTTACATGTCAGAGAAGGATATGAACAAGGAGATGGCTGTCACCGCCGAAGAGGCGGTACGAACGGCTAAGGAGCAATTCGGTATCACACTTGATTACTCGGAGAACAGCGTTAAGAGTGTCGAGGAGATTCTGACTCGCATATACAAGCAGTTGCATCCGAATGTCTTCAAGCATTTATTTGGCGGCCGGCAGGAGCCCATCACTGAGCAGCAGTTGGAGGAAATTACGCATCTGTGGGGTGCGTATATCGGTGAGATCATCCGGAAAAACCATGGGGGAACTTGGTCAGAGGTGCAGTGGCCGTCCGAAGGTATGTTTACCGCCCTTAAGATCGGCGATGACATCACTGTTTTCCCACCGAATAAAGTCAAAAAGCGCTTGACCTTCGGGGATTCGGATAAAGTAGATTTCTATTACTCCGCACTCAGTATGAAGATCAAGGAAGAAACGGGCAAGGTTGATTCCAAGTGATCGAGTCCTGACTCGATAACAACAATTACGCTTTACCTATAATGTCACTTCTCGGCATAGACATAGGCGGCACGAAGACAGTCGTGGCAATTGCCGATGATTCCGGCAAGATCATCGCCCAATCGAGGCTCAACACCCCTCGCGAGCAAGGCCCTGTTGCTGTACTCGCCGAAATCGAGCGTTCAGCCCGGGGTCTGCTCACGCATCACGAATCACGCATCACGTCCGTCGGCATCGGCTGCGGCGGCCCGCTTGATCCTGAACGGGGCATCATCCTCACCGTCCCCAACCTCCCAGGCTGGGAAAACCTCCCTCTCGCCGATTACTTCAGCAAGGCATTCGGCGCGCCGGCCTACCTCGATAACGACGTCAATCTCGCCGCCCTCGCTGAAGCTCGCAAAGGAGCGGGAGTCGGCATTGATCACATTGCCTACTTCAATATCGGCACGGGAATCGGCGGAGGGATAGTCATCGGCGGGAAGCTCTACCGGGGCTGCGGGAACGCCGGGGAGTTCGGCCATCAGATCATCGTGCCGGATGGACCTCCATGCCTTTGCGGAAAATGGGGCTGCCTGGAATCACTCGCCTCGGGGACGTCCATCGCCCGACGAGCGAGCGAATCGGGGTTCGTAGGTTCGGCTGAGGAAGTGGCAAGGGCCGCCAGGGAAGGGGACTCCGTCGCCCGCCGAACCATGGACGAGACCGCCGAATACCTGGGCCTCGGGGTGGCGAACGTCGTCAACATCCTCAACCCTCGGATGGTCATTATGGGAGGAGGAGTGATGAAGGCGGC
The DNA here is from genome assembly GCA_035686805.1 of Armatimonadota bacterium. Taxonomy (GTDB): domain Bacteria; phylum Armatimonadota; class UBA5829; order DTJY01; family DTJY01; genus DASRZD01. Next base: position 2,667 of record DASRZD010000007.1, on the reverse strand, counting down.
CGACCTGCTCCTCGACGGCATCCGACGAACGGTCAGTGACCGCGCTATGACTCAGCTTGCGAACGATGTGGAGATCGTCCCCGGCGTCCTCGGCGACCAGGCCGGCATCACCGGCGCAATCCTCCTCGCCATCGAGGGATCAATGAGTAGTTGCGACTCCACTGGGGAATCGGAAGTTGGCATCATCCGGCGTGAAGGATGATCTGTTCAACTGCTGCCGAATCAGCGGCTGAAGGTTCCCATTCGTAAAGAACGGCTGGATTAGATAGGGCTTGTTAGGATTGAAATCCGGCACAGGCTCGATTGACAGAACGTACTGGGCGGTAGTCAGGTCGAAGGTCACGGTATCGGACACCGGTGTCTGGTTGAAGTTGAATGTCTTCAGCGGGTGGAAGACATTCCCGACGATGGCGAACCCCTGGTAGACCATATTCAGGTCCGAGATGTCCGGCAGATTTGTGAACTCCGTCAGCAGTTGATTGCGGCTGAACCCGGTGACAGTCGCAAAACCTCCCGAGTTGGAGAAGTCCAGCATCCGAGGGAAACTCATGATTTCGGTGTCCCCGATAATGTTTCCATCCAAAATGATCGTCCGGGATGGGGTCGTCTGGTTGAAGGTTTGATCAGGCTCATAGGTGACAAACACCCTGTCCCCCGGCTTCAACACGGTATTGACCGCAAACCGTGAGAAAGCAGCGGAGTTGTTGAGATCCGTATTGAACGTATCGAGCAAGATTATCTCACTGGTTCCGGCTGCCTGAACCCAGGCCGCGTATTGGAAAGGCCCGGAGAGCTGTCCCAGGTTCTTCAAACTAAGCTTGACCAGCTCTTGATTGCCCCCTGCTCCGCATCCTACGATCATTGAAGCCGACAGAAGAAGTGCGGCAAAGCTGCAGTATCTCAGGTGCTTCATGGCATGCGCCTCCAGTCTACGGTTAGAATCACTTTCTCATACCCACTTTCAGGCTAAACACCGCTCCTGATGCGCAATGCTTCAGTGGACGACTGATGGGGTATCAACCATACATGCAGACCGTCAACTCCATCCTGATCAACGCCGATCCAAGCAAAGTATTCCGCCTGGCAGCGGATGTGGAACAGTGGCCGAAGCTGCTGCCTCACTACCGCTGGGTGAGGACTTTCTGGCGGCATGGGAGCACGTCGCTCGTGGAGATGGCCGCCCGCAAGGGATGGATTCCGGTCAAGTGGACTTCCATCCAGCAGCAGGCGGAGAAAGACCTTCGCATCTACTACAAGCACGTCGGCGGCATCACTGAGGGCATGTGGGTCGAGTGGAGCATTGTGCCCAGGCAGGATGGAGTCGAGGTCACCATCATCCATGATCTGGCGCTTGTGAAGCGTCTGGTCAACTCGCGATTAGGCAAGCGGATTGTGGGGGAAATATTCGTTAAGAAGATCGCGGACAAGACGCTGGAATACATAAAGGTACAGGCGGAGACTCGTGTCTGACCAGTCTGACTTGTCCGACCTGTCCGACCGACAAACACAGGACGGCACTACTCTTGAACGAACGCAGAATCGTTATCACCGGCATGGGTATGGTGACGCCGATCGGAATCGGGGTCAAGGCCTTCACGGATGGTCTTCACGCGGGGAGGTCGGCGATCACTCGGATCAGCAGGTTCGATATCGCAGGCTATCGCTCGCAGATGGCAGGCGAAGTCCCGAACTTCCTGCCCGAGGCGTTCTTCACCGGCCGCCAGCTCAGGAGGCTGGAGCGCTATGCACAGTTCTCCCTTGCTGCCGCGCAAATGGCGGTTCAGGATTCCGGCCTCGATCTCTCGCAAGAGAATAAAGACAATGTTGGTGTGAGCATGGGATCGGCGATAGGAGGGATCGGCCTCGCCGAAGAGCAGCATGGGGTATTCGCGCGAGACGGCCTTAGAGCAGTGAGCCTCACACTGGCGTTGTCCGTTTATGGAGGCGCATCGAACTGCAACATCGCGATTGATATGGGTGTCACCGGCGTCAATCTGGCCTGCTCGAACTCCTGCGCGTCGGGGGCGATGGCAATCGGCGAGGCCATGCACGCCATCCGACATGGCAGGGCAGAGGTCATGATCGCCGGTGGGGCGGAGGCTCCGATCTACCCCCTGTGTTACGGGGCGTTCGATAACATCAAGGCGATGTCCACTCGAAACGACGAGCCCGAGCGGTCATGCCGCCCATTCGACGCCGATAGGGACGGCTTCGTGATGGCGGAGGGCTCGGCGGTCGTGGCGCTGGAGGAATTGGGCCATGCGATCTGCCGAGATGCGAGGATTTATGCCGAAGTTGCGGGTTACGCCTGCACGAACGACGCCTTCCACATGACCGCTCCTCTCCCGGATGGCAGCCAGGCGGCAAGGGTGATGGCGCTCGCGCTCGCTGATGCAGGCATGTCGCCGGGGGAGATCGAGTACATCAATGCCCACGGAAGCTCGACCCCACTCAACGATAAGGCGGAGACTCTTGCCATTAAGACCGTTTTCGGGGCGGATTGCCGAATCCCGATCAGCGCGACCAAGTCCATGCACGGTCACTCATTGGGCGCGGCTGGGGCGATCGAGGCATGCGCGACCACTCTTGCGATTCATCATGGGTTCATACCTCCAACCGCCAATCTGGAGAACCCCGACCCCGATTGCGACTTGGACTATGTTCCCG
>DASRZD010000006.1:0-2035 GCA_035686805.1 Armatimonadota bacterium | reverse complement strand
CGACGAGCGGGGCTGGGTGGTAGAGGCCAAGACCATGAATCGCGAGGTCTGGTACAAGGCCAAGCGGGAGGGGATCCCGGTCGGGTATCAGGTCCAGGCTCAACACTACTGCATGGTCACAGGGGCTCCGGGCGCCACGTTCGCCGTGCTCTGGCCGGACGGCTGGAAATTCGCGTCGTTCGATGTCGAGCGAGACGATGAGGCGATCGCAATCCTGAAGCCTCAAGCCCTTGGCCTCTGGGCACAGGTGCAGAGCGGGGCCGAGCCGAACCGCCTCGACCCGAAGTGCCGACAGTGCGCAAAGTGCCAGTGGCGGACGACGTGTCAGGGAGCGGCCCTGCTGGAACTCGCCGGATCTGAGGTCTCCATGGAGGACGACTCCATGGGCGACCTCGTAACGGAGTTCTTCGAGATGCAGGAGATCGCGGACGAGGCTTTGGCCCTGTTCGATGCAGTCCGTGATCGGATACGAGAGTCCATGGGAGATCGTCTCATCGTGGACGCTCCCGGCGGCCGAATCCACTACCGGCCGGTCACAACCAATAGGCTCGACACGAAGGCTCTGGGGAAGGATCATCCGGAGATCGTGGCGAAGTACAAGAAGCCATCCGTCAGCAGACCGCTGCGGGTGTTTCCGAGGTAGCGAAGGAGAGATTCATGAGATACCTAACGAATCACATAGTTGACGGGGATTCCGTCAACCATCAACTGCGCATTAACATACTGGACGAACCCGGCCAAGGTGGAGCCTGCCACGCATATCGCATGGAATTTCCAGGCGACGCCGATAGCCAGATCCTCCAGTTCCAAAACGGCCCAATCAAAGAGTGCGGCGTCAACGGCGTTACGCAAGAAGCGCTCCTGGCCATCGTGATTGATCGCCTGTGGTCGTTCCAGTCCGGCCCGTTCTCTTGCCGCGATAACGCCATCGCGTTGACCCACTGCGAAGAGGCCCTGATGTGGTTGCAGCGGCGTACTCGCGAAAGAATCAAGCGGGGAGTCGAAGGGACGAACCAGGAGTAGAGGCAGCGAATGAAAGCGTTGATTAAAAAGGGTTGCGCTGTGCGAACCTGCTTGAAATGTGGGAATCCGGTGATCCTCCGCCGCGGAGTGATCGACCCCCACCAGTCACAGGGGAGTGAGTGCTCGATGAGCGGCATGGTTCATCCAGCCGCGCAGGTTCCGGCGAAGGGATAGCACCCGGCGGCGCAATGCCGCCGGTCTCTTCCCGGAAAGGAAAAGGAGATATGCAGAAACCGAACTTCAATTTTATGTACGGGCTCACTCACACTCTTGACGGTGAGCCGGTTGTCAGGGAGCCGAAGCTGCTCAAGGTAGGTATCGGCTGCCCTAAGGGCCCGGCGGTTGACGTGTGCATCGCCGACGGGAAGTGGATGATCCGGGCGGGGTACAAGAGCAAGAATGGGCCGGGAGAAAAGATCTACGAGGCAAGCTCGAAGGAAGAGGCCAAGAAAATCTACTGGGACACCATTCGCAATGATCCTCCAGTGTGTCCCTTCCCTCGAAAACTCCCCTACTTCACCTTCTCCAGACTGAATCCGGACAACACCTACAGCCCTGATTTCCAGGCGATCGAGGCGCATGGAGAGCGGCCGACTGAGATCGACATTGTCTTCCTCGACGAAGAACCATTCAGGGGGAAATACGCGATGTGGTCGGCGTCAGAGTTGAAGTGTCACGGCGACGGCCTGAACGCCGAGCGCGTTCTGTCCATGGCCGGCACGGGCGACGAGAAGCAACTGGCGAAAGAGGCGGCAGTCGCCGGCGAGAAGTTCTTTCCCGTCGTCAATGGCTGCTGGACTACCGGCTGCCAGTACTCGAAGGAGTTCACCGATGGCCGCGGTCGCGCCGTATCCTCCCCCTGTAAGCCGTCCGGTGATCTGCGATTCCAACTGGCGCACCACATTCGCGTCGGAGGAACGGCTTACTTCCACCCGACCGGCTACCGGTCGATCTCCCAACTGTTCTCTTCTCTCTACCGGTTCCGGCTTTTGACTGGCGGACGGATACAGGG
>DASRZD010000005.1:0-2348 GCA_035686805.1 Armatimonadota bacterium | reverse complement strand
ACCTAAAACCACTTTCTACCCCACTATACAACTGTTAAAGAGAAAGTGTCAAGCGATAAAATTGGGAAATGTTTGTGAACTTTCTGTAACGGCAAGGAAGGGGCATCTTGCACGGGGCAGTCTGATCCCTGAAATCTAAGGTCTAAAGTCTAAAAGTCTGAGGTCTAAGGCGTATTCACTAGCCCTTGAAGCCTATCCGGCGAAACGGAACCCACGTGGCAGTCTGCATACGCAACGTTTGATCCGGTATCGTGCCGAATATACATCGGATTACCGATATCTCCCGCATGGTAGGTTCCCGACGGGGCGTCGGCATAGGCTGCATCCATAGCCGAATCGGGATTCTGACCGAAGAACAACGTGGAGCAATCTGCCATCAACACGGTATCGCTTTCGGAGAATATCTTCGTCGTCGGCGCAGTGACTTCACCGGAGGGCGAGGTGTACAGACACAGCCTGGCGTTTAGCCCGAATCCATAGGGGATCTCATTGAACTGGTCAACATAGCCCCAGCTCGCATCCGAGCACCGCATGACCGGGATATTTCGCAGGTAAAGGTAAAGCTGACCGACCCATATTGTATCCCTCGGCCCGGTTACCATTCGAGGGGCCGCCCAGTCCCATCCGTCATGTTCGCTGAGATCCTGAGGCGGTAACCTATCGTCCCATTCATCCCGATACATGCGCATCGCTATGGCGCACTGCCGGAGGTTCGAGGCGCATGACTCCTGCCGCGCCTTGCCCCTTGCCCTACCGAAGACAGGAAACAGCAGCCCGGCGAGCACCATGATGATCGCGATGACCACCAGCAGTTCTATTAGGGTAAAGCCCCTGTTTTTCGCACGAGTTCGCACAGCATTCTCCTGAAGGCGGATTACTGCTGCTTCTACTTAGTATGATGGCACATTATGCCCAAAGGTTCCCCATAACCGGCCGCTCACCTGCCAAACCGGCAATCCAACCTCCAACCTCTAACCTCCAACCTCTAACCTCCAACCTCCAAAGTCTCGAACACCCCCATCTTGCGGAACTTGTCGTATCGCTGGGCGACGAGCTTGTTCGCCGAGAGCTTCTCCAGCGGAAGAAGGTTTCGGATGATCGCTTCCTTCACCTTCGCCGACGCCTCCTCGTAGTTCCGATGAGCCCCACCCAATGGCTCGGGAATGACCTCGTCCACGACGCCGACTTCCATCACCTGCTGAGCCGTGACTTTCATCGCCGCCGCCGCCTCAGGCGCTCTCGCCGGGTCGCGCTTGAACTCCGAGAGGATCGCCGCGCATCCCTCGGGCGGGATGACCGAGTAGATGGCGTTCTCCTGCATGAGGACCTTGTTCCCGACCGCGATCCCCAGCGCGCCGCCGCTTCCACCCTCGCCGACCACGACTACCACGACCGGCACTCGCAGCAGCGACATCTCGCGCATGTTCCGAGCAATCGCCTCGCTGATCCCCCGCTCCTCCGACCCGAAGCTGCAGTCGGCGGCCGGCGTGTCCACGAGGCAAACGATCGGGCGCTTGAACTTCTCCGCCATCTTCATCAGCCTCAGCGCCTTCCGGTATCCCTCGGGCTTGCTGCTGCCGAAGTTGCGGAACTGCCGTTCCTTGAGGTCGCGACCCTTCTGCTGGCCGATGAGCATGATCGGCTTCCCATCGAGGAACGCGAATCCCCCCACCACCGCATTATCGTCCGCGAAGAGCCTGTCCCCATGAAGCTCCACGAAGTCATCGAAGATGTAGCGGATATAGTCCATGGTATAAGGCCGGTTCGGATGCCGCGCGAGAAGCGTCTTGTCCCAGGGCGTGAGGTTGCTGAATATCTCCGCGATCAGCCGGTCGCGATGCTCCTCCAGCTCGCCGATCTCAATTGACCGGTCAACCCCCTCTTCCTCGGAGAGGCGCTTCAACTCGGCTATATTCGTATCCAGCTCGGCAATCGGCTTTTCGAAGTCGAGGACGTTAAGCGCCATTATCTCCTCCAGCCACTGACAGGAGCTTGATCAGCGTATCCCGTATCTCCCGCCGAGCGAGGACCATGTCAACCATTCCATGTTCGAGCTGCCATTCCGCGAGGCGGTATCCCGGCGGCTCTTTGAGCACCTGGGCCTGGGCCGCGACTCTCTGCCCGGCGAGGCCGATGAGCGCTCCCGGCTCGGCGATGATGATGTCCGCCAGCATGGCGAAACTCGCGTGAACCCCCGCCATCGTGGGGTCAGCGAATATGGCGATGTACATGCCGCCCGCCTTGTCGAACTGCCCGACCGCCGCGCTGGTCTTCGCCATCTGCATCAGGGAGAGTATCCCTTCCTGCATCCGCGCGCCGCCCGAGACGTGAACGATCACGACCGGCAG
>DASRZD010000004.1:0-2976 GCA_035686805.1 Armatimonadota bacterium | reverse complement strand
GAATGACCGCAACTACACCTCCGAGGAGCTTGCCGAGTTGATCGCCGGGATGGAGGCATGCATCACGAGCTGGGGCTCGCCGAAGTTCACTGACGAGGTCATTGCCAGGTCGGATTCCCTGAAAGTGATCGTCCATGCGGCGGGTTCGGTCAAGGGCCTGCTCTCCCCAGCCGTCTTCGAGAAAGGGATCGCCGTGTGCACTTCTCAGCCGGCGATGGGGATATCGGTCGCCGCGATGACGGTCGCCATGATGGAGATCATGCTTCGGAACGTCGTCAACCTCGCCTCGGGCATCCGCTCGCAGAGGGTCTGGCGGCCTGAGGGATTGGCAGGCGCTCGGGAGCTGAGCGGCAAGGTCGTGGGCATCGTGGGCGCAAGCCTCATCGGGCGGCTGGTGATCCGGTTCATCCAGCCGTGGGATGTGGAGCTTCGGATATTCGACCCCTACCTCAGCGATCAGGACGCCAAGAGCCTCGGGGCGAAGAAGGTCTCGCTGGAGGAGATCTTCGGCGAGTGCGATGTAATCAGCATCCATGCGCCATTGACCGAGGAAACCAGGGGCATGATCACCCGCGAGCACCTGAGGCTTATCAAGCCGGGCGCAGTGCTGATCAACACTTCACGAGGAGCGATCATTGACCACGAGGCCCTGCTCGATGAGTTGAAGACCGGCAGATTCTCCGCCGCCCTCGATGTCACCGACCCCGAGCCTCTCCCGAACGGGCATGAGTTCTTCGGCCTGGAGAACGTCGTCTTCACGCCCCACATCTCCGGCGGCACCCCCGAAATGAAGCTCCGCCAGGGCGAGGCCGCGGTCAGGAATCTGGAATGCTTCTTCACCGGGGAGACTCCCAATCGACTGGTGACAAGGGAGATGCTCGCGACAATGGCATGAATGCTTGCAGGAAACAGGTCGTCGGTCCCGAATAGAGAGCTAACAACCACTGCTTGGTTGATGAGGCAATGGAAGGGGAACAGCAATGAAACGTCGCAGGACAATACTCTTGGCAATGGCTCTAGTGGTTTGCTCGTGTGTCTCGTTCAACTGCCTGCCTACAGGGAATATCGGCGAACGGCTTGCAGATAAGTGGCTGTCGCTCAAGATTCTCACCGAGGTTTCCGACCCCAACTTGAGCAGTATTGGCACGGCAAGCCCAGTCGCTCCCCACTTCGCGGTCATAACCACTGATGGTGCGATCCGCATCTATGACCACAACGGACAGGTCATCCACAGACTTAAGCGACGAGGAGAGGTCCTCCAGTCAATCTCGTACTCCCCGGATGGGAAGCTGCTCCTTGCGGGAACGAAGACCGGCGATATTCAGACTTGGCGGGTTCAGGCGGAAAAGTGCACCGTAATGGCCAGGCATGTCGCTGAATCCATCGAGAGGGTGGCGTGGCTGGGACCAAATCGGATCGTTTGGGGTCGGCTGGTTGAATACTATGGTGAGAATGGAACGAAGATCAATAGAGACAAGGCCTCTGGAGGAGTCATTGACCGCGTGTCCGGACGCCAATCCTGGACATATAAATCTTTCATTAGAGACGACTTTCAAACGTTAGCCGCTTCCCCAGACGGGAAGAGACTTGCGATCCTCGATGTGCCTGGTAAGCCGCCAGGAGCCTTTGTCCTCGACGGCTCGACGGGGAATATCCTGGCAACCCTCCATGATTCTGAGCACGGCGCTCTTTCCGCATGCATAGGCCCGGACAACAACACAGTTGCTGTAGGCTGCGCTCCGTACGACATAATCCTGTGGAATGCAGACAAAGAAGCGTTCATCAAGCTACTGAAGGGGCATAGCAACTGGGTAGTTTCCCTGGCGTTCTCACCGGATGGCCGCCGGCTCATTTCCGGGGCGGGAGACGGCACGGCGAGGATTTGGTCGGTCGAGACCGGCAAGGAGATCGGACGCATTCGATTCCCAGACAGGAATAGGAGCTCCGTCTATGTGCATTCCGTCGGTTTCCTACCGGACGGCAAGACGGTCTTCGCCCTGGCTGAAGGCGGAAAGCTGATCATCGCAAAGGCCCCAAAGCCTAAAGCCTAGCGATCGAGAGTCTCTTGCTGATACGCGAATGCCGAGTGCTGGTGGACGGATTCTTCGGCCTCGCACTCGACTTCGAACCAGCGGATGCGGGTGTCTTTGCGCAGGACGAGGACGCAGTCGCGGACGACGTCCTCGACGAACTTGGGGTTTCCGAAGCCGTGCTCGGTGACGAACTTCTCGTCCTCGCGCTTGAGGATGGGGTAAATCTGGGCGCTGCCCTGGGCCTCCAGCATGCTCACAAGCTCCTCGATCCAGACGACCTTCCCATGCACGAACCGCACGCTCGCATGAATCGCCGCCCGCTGATTGTGCGCCCCGTCGGCCGAAATCGCCTTGCTGCACGGACATACGGTGCTCACGGGGACCTCGACCCCAAGTTGGAAGTCGAACGTGCCATTCTCCAGATTCCCCGAGAATGAGCTGGGGTAGCCCAGGATGCTCTTCAGCCGCGATACCGGGGCTTGCTTCTCGATGAAGTACTTGAAGCGGATGTCCACGTGGGCCATCTCGGCCTTCAGGCTGGTTTTCGTCTGGTTCAGGATTGCCTTGACCTCCGGCCCTGAGACCGGCCTGTTCCGCCACTCCTCCAGTATCTCTATGAAGCGGCTCATGTGCGTGCCCTTGTGATGGTGAGGCAGGTCGGCGGTGAGGGTCACGGTGGCGAGCACGGTCTGATGCCCGTCTGCCATCGCCTTGATCTGGAACGGGATTTCCACCCCTTTCACGCCCACTCTCTGAAGCGCAACGCGCCGGCGATCAGCCTGGCTCTGGGTGTCGGTTAAGGTCATTCTGACTCTCTCAGCAATTCTCTCTCCAGTTCGGGAATAGGGAGCGCATGGGCGGCGAGACACGTGGTCTGCTGCTGGATCGCCCAGCAATTCTCCTCTTCATCATCGAACATCAACTGACAGTTCGTCTCCCGGAC
>DASRZD010000003.1:0-16004 GCA_035686805.1 Armatimonadota bacterium | reverse complement strand
GGTCACGGGCCGAAGCAATTGGCTGGTGAACTATCCCATTCAGACGCTGGATGACCTCAAGAACTACAAGACCGAGCCGCCGAACGTGGAGTGGATCAGGAATGATTGGATCGGCTGGCTTCGAGGAGAAATCGCGCGGTTCGAGCCGTATACGATGTATGTCCCCGGCGGCGGGTGTGGCTTCCATGACACCTTCGGCATGATGGGCCAGCAGTTCTTCTCCTACGCGATATACGACGACCCGACGAACGTCGAGCGCATACTCGAGTGGCGGACTGACGTCAGCTACCAGTTCTGCAAGGCCGCTGCCGAGGCGAAGCTTGGGCCGATCTACTTCATCGGCGATGATGTGGCGTATAAGGGGGCGACCCTCTTCTCGCCGGATTTCCTGCGCCGAACCTTCATCCGGTCGCTGAAGAAGTGCATCGAGCCGCTGCATGCGGCGGGGATCAAGGTCGTCTTCCACAGCGACGGCTACCTTATGGAGATCATGGACGACCTGCTGGATGCGGGCATTGACGGCCTGAACCCGATCGAGCCGATCGCCGGGATGGACATCGCGCTCATCAAGAAGCGCTATGGGCGGAATCTGGTGCTCGTGGGGAATGTGGACTGCTCCCAGGTCTTGCCGCTCGGCAGTGTGGAGGATGTCGTCGAGGCCACTAAGCAGTGCATCCGGGACGCCTCACCCGGCGGCGGGCACTTCATCGGCTCATCCAGCGAGATCGTCCCCAGCACGCCAATCGCCAATATCCTCGCGCTCTATGACACGGTCCGGGAGTTCGGGCAGTACCCGATCAGGGTGTGAGGCAAGGGAGTCACCATGGTAATTCCGACTCGAAATGACATCCGCCCGGGGCTGAGGGTGCGGGTGATCGAGAAACAGAACCAAACCAGTGGTGAACAGACCGAGGGTGTTGTCGCGCGAATCCTCACAAGAAGCCCCTCTCATACCCATGGCATCAAGGTGATGCTGACAGACGGACGAGTCGGCCGGGTGCAGGAGATACTGCCGGCGTGAATTCAATCCGGGAACAGCTTCTCGATCTTTGACTGGGTATCGCCGATCCAGTGTTTTTCCAATTCCTCGACGAGTGGCTTGTTCGGGCAGGTGCGGCGGATTCGGGCCATGAGCGCCCTCAGGTGATCGAACTTGGGCATAACCTCTGACCTCGATGCGGGGGTATTCGACCGCTCCATCGCCCTGATGGGCTTGTATAGCTCCACGGCGGTGTCTCGGAACTCGATCAGCAAAGGGGCGGCCTCGGGGCCTGCTACTCGATCGAGCGCGTTCTTAAGCGACTTCTCCGGGTCAAATGCCGCAGGATTCCAGAAGTAATCTGCCGCCGTCAGGAATCCTACCTTGCTCACCTGATCGTAGCCAGAGTTCAAGTGAATCGCCCGGCGGTCGAGGTACTTGTAGAGGTCCTCGGGGTACTTGTTTGTGGACGGATAGGGGTCGAACACGTTCTCGATGAATGAGGTCGGGTGGTAGTCGTAGAATGTGTTGTCCCAAAGGATAGGCTTCCGACCGCCAATCTTGGTGAACGAAGTGATCTGGTCTGCCGTTATCTCGTGTGAGCGAACCTTCGGGCCGGTCCAGAAGACCAGGATCTCCTCCGGGATGTGGGAGCACAGATACCAATAATGCCGGCCCAGGTCCTTGCCGAAGTTCACCGACTGCTCGGACAGCTCGACGCGCTTCTCGCGGTCCTGGAGGACGCCCGCATACCACTGAGGGCAGAAGATCATCGTCATGCCGGGGTGGCGCTTCTTCAGCGGCTGATAGACTTGGTTCACCAGAAACGCCTGCGCCTCAGAGTGGCTCTCGAAGCGCTTTCTAATTTCGGGGGTCATGCGGAAGAAGTCGTCCACGCACAAGGCGATCATCGTCCCGCCGCTGGAGAGGAAATGGTCATAGGTGGCGATTAGTTCGTCAATATCCGCCTGGTTCTGAAGGTTGATGACCGGCGAACTCCCCGCGTAGGTGACGTATGGATTCAGGTACTGGATGGCATCAATGATGCCGGGGTCCTTGGCAAACTTGCACGCGGCATCTGACTTCGCAAGGTAATCCTCCGGGAGCTTGCGCCACTGTTTAGCAAGCGGATAATGGATGCCTGCGACGTTCAGCTTATACTGAGCGGCCCATTCCATGTACTCCGGGCCGGCCCACGCCGCGTTTGGGAGGATGCGCATCTTAAAGGCAGGCCAGTCCTGAATGTCCGCCGACCGCAGTCCCCGCGCGGAGATAAGCTGGATGAGCGACTGAATGCCATAGTATGCGCCTCGATCATCGTAACCTCGGCAGACGATCGTATGGCCGGAAGACGATATCGTGTACCCTTCCTCGGTTTGCCACTTACCCGCCGATGCAGAGGGAAGGAAGGAGTCCTTCCGAGTGCCGATCATGATGGTCACCGGAGGATGAGACGGATTACGCTCGTAGTCCGAGTACTTCTGCACAAGGGGCTTTGTGCCAAGATCGGTGATACGCTTTGTCAACTGCTGAACGCCGAACTCGATCTGCTTCGAGGGCCTGTCGCTCGTGACGATGCATGTATCCTTGAGAGGGAGAAATGCGTTGTGATAGACCGCCTTCTGCGGCGTGGGCATGATGAACTGGTCGGCGGAGGCGACAGAGATGGTCAGCAGAACTGCAGCCCACAAGACGATCACTCGGTGATTACGCATGGCGAATCCTTCCTCCCTACTGGGTAACGAAGGGAATCATGAAAAAGGCGTCCGATGCATGCACCGGACGCCCGAGGTTGCTAACGGGATATTACCAGCGAGGTCTGCCGCCACCGCCGCCATTACCACCACGGCCGCCGCCACCGCTTCGCTCTGTCCGCGGTCGGGCTTCGTTAACGGTGAGCGTCCTGCCGCCGATCTCTTTGCCATTCGTGGCTTCGATAGCCGCAGCCATGTTCTCCTCAGGGATCTCGACGAATGCGAATCCCTTGTCGCCGATGACTCTGACTTCCGCTACCGGACCATGCGGCTCGAATAGCGTACGGAGATCGCTCTCCGTGGTACTGTAGGCCATATTGCCTACGTACAGTGATTTGTTTGCCAACTGATTGTCTCCTTTTGGGCTATGCCCATGATTCTCAACATAGAGCACGCGGCACAAGTGCCACTAACGGGGGGGTTCGATCAGTCGCAGAAGAAAGAGCAATCCACGGAAATGACGAAGACACCGTTGCTGGACGTTGATGTTAATCCCATGTAGTATACCACATTCCAGCAAATATGCAAGCAAATAGTTGCATGCGACCCAGAATAGTGATATTCTATACCTGGCTTTCATGATGCTTGTGGCCGGATTGCGGCATATTCTCGCGCTCAAGGCAGGCTACAACACACAGGCGCCGAGTTTGCCGAGAAAGGTTGGGCCAAAACGCATGCACAGGGATAGACCTCGACTCCTCATCATCTCCCCCTCATGGTCTCAGAACTCTTGGAACGGCGGTAAAGTGCTCGCGCCTCCACTGAGCTTACCTCTCCTCGCGGGGTTAACGCCCTCCGACGTGGACGTGAGACTCATAGATGAAAATGTCGAGCAGACGGACATCAATACCCCGGCGGATTGGGTGGCGATTTCCTGCATGACAGCCTCAGCGCCCAGAGCATACGAGATCGCGGACGCCTTCCGTTGGAGAGGAATCCCCGTGGTGATGGGCGGCATTCATCCGACTGTGATGCCCCATGAGGCAAGCGATCATGCGGATGCAGTCGTCGCCGGTGAGGCTGAGCCGATCTGGCATGAGGTCATTGCCGACCTTGCGGCCAACCGACTGAAGCCCCGTTATGAGAACTATGGCCTGGCGAACCTCGAAGGGATGCCGCTGCCTCGGCGGGACCTCCTCCGAGCCGAGCGCTACCTCACCACCAATGTCGTGCAAACGGCGCGTGGATGCCCGAATGGCTGCAGCTTCTGCTCCGTGAGCGCGATATCGGGGAGGCGCTATCGCTTCCGGCCGATTCCGGAAGTCATCGAGGAAATCAAGACATTGCGCGGGTGGGTCGGTGTCGTTGACGACAACATCGTGGGGCATTCAAGGCGAGCCAAGGAACTCTTCGAGGCGCTCATACCCCTCAAGATCCGTTGGGTGGGACAAGGCGATCTGAGCATGGCTAAGGACCCGGAACTTATGGCGCTCGCAGCCCGAAGCGGATGCCAGGCGATGTTTATGGGCCTGGAATCATTATCACCTGAGAATCTCCGAGCCACTTCCAAGCGGCCGAACGTCGGGTTGGACATGAGCGAGGCGATCAATAAGATCCACAAGGCGGGAATCGAGATCATCGGATCGTTCGTGCTTGGGCTGGACGGAGATCACAAAGACGTTTTCAAGAAGACTGCGGCGTTTGCCAAAGCGCACAAACTGGTCGCCGCACAATTCTCCGTTCTGACCCCCTATCCGGGTACGGTCATTCGCCAACAGCTCGAAGATGAAGGGCGCATAACGGATCAGGACTGGTCGCATTACACCATGAGCAACGTGGTGATGACACCCCGACACATGACTGCGCAGGAGCTTAATGACGGGCAGAAGGCGACGTATCGAGATTTCTACTCAATGCAATCCATCCTCAGGCGTAATATCACATTGCGCGGGAAGTTCCTGTCTCGGCTGCTGGTAAACATCAGTTACCGCCACATAGGCCGCGGCAGGCGGATACATAGTTGGCTCCCGAAGCACCGGAATGCAGCTACGCCTCAAAAAGCAGCTGACACCGTGTGAGCCCTGGGAATTGGTTGGCAAGGCTGCTATAATCAGCCCATGAAACCGCTCATCCTCTCGCTTCTTTTGACTGCGCTTGCATACTCCGTGAATGCCACCATCTGCCCCAAGGGGAATCCACCGGCGAAGATGTTGTATGTCGTGGAGGTGGGTGGGCTGCCGATGGAGGACCAGCTTTTCTTTAGCTCTCTGCAAGGGATCACTGCGCAGAAGCAGCCGCGAATCTACCTCATCCGCGATGCAAAGGCCGATCAGTTCTGGCTCGACTGGATGATCAAGAAGGGATATGCCGAGAAGGCAGTTCGAGTAGACCCCTGGGAACTGCCGAAGCTCTTCAAGTCCGAGATCAATGGGGCGGTCGTGCCGGACCCCGATCTGCCGGCGAGCATCAACATTGCCACCATGCTCTCCGGCCTCTACCAACTCCTCATCTGCACTCCAGAGAAGGCGCAAGAACTCGGGCTGAAGGTCAGGTACGATCTGCGTGGCAGGTGGCGGACGAGCATCGAGGCATACAAGTGGGCCGCCGAGCGACTCGGCCCGAAGCTCAATCGGCAGATCGTGTGCTCGCTATATCCGACTGCGGCCGGGCATTGGGTGAGGGACTACCTTGTCCAGCAGCGGATCTTCACCTTCTGGATCGACGATGATTCCGAGAAGGATGCCATGCGGGCCATCCTTACGAAGTGGCCGGTGAACATCCCAGTCATCGGCTTCTGGTCGGCTGGCGAGCAGGCGCAGGGCATCTCGGAATACGGCGGGCTGGTATTCGGCGGCGAGATCGGCAAGTTCACCGTGGTCTATGATTGGGCGACCAATACCTCGGTCCACAGCGGGATTCGGGTGAACCTACCCCGGCAGAAGCATGCGCCGAAGTTGAAGCTTGACCGGTCGAAGGTCTACGTGATGATCCATCAGATGGACTCGGGCGATGCGCCGTGGTACTGGGAGCGGGCGCAGATCGGCAACTGGCAGGACAAGGCGAGAGGCGGCATCCCCATGGGCTGGTCAGTCGGGCCGGCGACCCTCGATCTGCTTCCCGATGTGCTGCAATGGTACTACGAGCATGCGACTTCGAACGACAACTTCTACTGCGCAATATCGGGTGCGGGATACCTGATCCCCCAGCACTACTCCGAAGCAGCCTGGAAGGAGTATATGGCCCTGACCGCCGATTATATGAAGCGCCTGGACCTGAGGATGGTCGGCTTGCACATTGACTCCTGGGGGGCGGCGGTTCAGTATGAGGATAGCCCGGTGTTCAAGCGGTATGTGGATAGCATCCCGGGGCTCAAGGGCATCATGAGCGACTTCGGCAGGATGGATAAGCTCGACCCCAAGCGGGCGAATCACTTCGCGAGCGGCATACCGGTCTTCCATACCCGCAACCGCTGGCTCATCGAGGGCGACCCGGCGGAATATCTGGCCAGGCAGATCAGGGACGCAACCCCCGAAGACAGGCCGGCCTTCCTCAGCATCATGGCCCTGAGTTGGACTTACACCCCCTCGATCATCAAGGCGGCGATGAACGAACTCGGCCCCGACTACGTCTTCGTCACTCCAGAGCAGATGGCCGACCTATTCCGCGTTTCCACGAAAGCCCCCAAAGGGTAACAAGTCCTCAGAAATCCACAACAGGAGGGAGGACCCAGTATGCATCACGGAACAGGCAGTGTGACATGTCCGATCTGCGGAGCAATGGTCGAGCATCACATGGCGGGCCATCATTTGGCAGGTCACCAGACGCGCGGCATGATGGGCGGTAAGGGCATGATGAAGCCCTGGAAGCTCATGATGATGGGCGAGAAGCTCGGGCTGAGCGAAGATCAGAGGAACCGAATGCGCGAGATAATGACAAGCAGCAAGAAGAAGAAGATAGGGCTGAAGTGTCAGATCGAGACCATTAAGGTTGATCTGATGAGCATGATCTGGCAAGAGCAGATGAACATGCCGGAGATCGAGCAGAAGGTTCGGGAGATCGCCAATCTGAAGGCCGACAAGAAGATCGCATGGATTCAGGCTATGAACGACATGAAGAACGTGCTCACCCCCGAGCAGCGCCAGGAGATGAAAGAGATGATGATGGGCTGGTGGAAGAAAGGCGGCATGGGTGGCGAGCCGACGGAAATGGAAGAAGAGGAGGAGGAATCCGAGGAAGAGGAATCCGAGGATTGACAGATTGGCCGGTGATTAGCGCAGAGCCCCGTCGGAACTTCCGGCGGGGTTTTGTTTGTGCTACAATGGCCTCCGTGACATCCGACCGATGCAGATGAACCCGACCTCCGCAAGGCAAACGACCCCCAGAAGGCCCAGCACCTCGCCTCCATTTCCCGCCTCCTCATCCGGACTTCTGAGGACAAGGATCGGGGCTTTTGTTGTTGACAAAGAGCCAGCTTAGGGTTACATTGGTTGTGGCATGGGGGTGGGCGAGTGGCTGAAGCCGTCCGATTGATAATCGGATAGGGGCAATGAGAGTTGTCCCTCGCGGGTTCGAATCCCGCTCCCCCCGCTACCATTAGAGCAATCGATAATGGCAAACCCAGTTGTTCAGGCCCAAGAAGTCACATACGCGCTACACACGCTAGGTTGGAAAGCCTTTCAGGACTTGTGTCTTACTGTCACCAGTGAGGTCCTGGGGCAGAGCGTCCAAGCGTTCCTGCCGTATAAGGATGGAGGGAGGGACGGTGCCTTCCAAGGGGTATGGAAAGCACCGCCCGGACAAAGTGTTTCAGGCTCTTTCACGATACAATGCAAATTCACAAGCAAGCGAGAGAGCAACCTGCAGTTGTCATATCTATCCGACGAGCTGAAGAAGGCTGGCCGATTGGCAAGTAAAGGGTTGGCACAGAATTACCTGTTGATGACAAATCATCGGGTGTCAGGGATGACAGAAGAATCGGTTCGTGAAGCCTTTCTGGCAACCCCTGGCATGGAAGCATTCTTCCTGTATGGAGCAGAATGGCTCACGCTGCAGATCAAGGGGAACTCAAGACTTCGAATGCTGGTCCCGCGGGTGTACGGTCTAGGCGATCTATCGCAAATTCTTGACGAACGTGGGTATAAACAGGCGCAAGCCATCTTGTTCACGATGGGCGATGAACTTGGCAAGATTGTCATAACGGATGCCTATCGAAAGAGCGCAAACGCCTTGCGGGAGCATGGGTTTGTTCTCCTACTGGGACAGCCAGCGTCTGGAAAATCGACCATCGCGGCCAGCCTAGCCGTTGGCGCAATCGATTCGTTGGGATGCTCGACGCTAAAGATCCAGAATGCCGAGGAATTCGTTCAGCATTGGAATCCAGAGGAACCACGGCAATTCTTCTGGGTAGACGATGCGTTCGGGGCTACCCAGTATCAGAAGGGCGCAGCCCTTGAGTGGAGTAGAATTTTCCCACACCTGCAGACCGCTGTCACGCGTGGAGCACGGGTTTTATTCACATCTCGTGATTATATATATAGGGCAGCTCGACAAGACCTGAAAACTGGCGCGTTCCCTCTTCTCAACGAATCGCAGGTAGTGATCCATGTCCAGGAACTGACTACAGAGGAGAAGGGCCAGATTCTGTATAACCACGTCAAACTGGGCAATCAGCCAAGGACGTTCAAGATCGCTATCAAGCCATTCCTACCCGCCATTGCGGAAAGCAAGGCCTTTCTACCAGAGGTAGCTCGGCGTCTTGGCAATAGCCTGTTCACTGTCAATCTCCACATTGAGAAGAACTCAGTCCTAGATTTCGTAGAGAAGCCTCTTGTCTTTCTCTTGGATGTGCTGCGTGGGTTGGATTCTCACAGCCGCGCTAGTCTTGCCTTGATCTTCATGAACGGTGGCTCGTTGCAAAGCCCCATGTCCCTAACTGAAGACGAGAACCGAGCGCTTCACATACTGGGGTCAAGCTCGGCAGCCGTTCGGGAGTCGTTACATGCAATGAACGGCAGCCTGGTAAAGTACATCAGAGGTGAAACGCCTTGCTGGATGTTCCAGCACCCAACCGTCTTAGATGCGCTGGCCTCGATGATCGCTGAGGACCCCGAACTTCTGGATATCTATCTTGCCGGAACCCCTACTGAAACACTACTTCGAGAGGTGACTTGTGGTGATGTTGGGATATCAGGGGCAAGGGTTATCATTCCACCAAGTCGCTATATGGCCTTTTGCAGCAGGCTCCAAGATCCCCCCAAGGATTATCGAGCGTACGACCGGAAATGCTTATTTCTTGCGTACAGGTGCAACGCTGAATTTCTCAAGACATATCTGAATGAGGACCCCGAGATTCTGGAGTCGATTTCACGGCCAGGGTCTTTCCTTAGCGCATGCAGTGATGTCTCGCTCTTGGTACGACTCCACGAGTTAGGACTTCTTCCGGAAGCCGTGCGGGCCAAGTTCGTTGAGGGCGTCAGAGAGTTGGCGGTGGACACTCCTGATGCTGATTTCTTAAGTGGTAGTATCAGAGACGTTTTTCTCCAGTCAGAGATCGACGAGATATTGTACGCTGTGCGGCAGCGGCTCCTGCCAAAACTAAGGGAGGGGATTCGTGATTGGGACTTCAGTCGTGGAAAAGAGGAGCCCAGGCAGTACTTTGAGCCGCTAATGGATGCGTTGGAGGCGTATGAGAGAGAGTTCAAGGGGGAAGTGGACGCCGAAAATATGATCCACGATGCCCTCGAGCTGATAGCGTCTCGAATTGCTGAGATCGAGCAAGGCAGGCCAGATCTCGATCCCGAACGTCAGCCTTACTCATATCGTGAGGAGCATTACAGTCAGCCTGGCGAACGCAGCATCTTCGATGACGTTGATACCTAGTCCGGTGGAATCTTGCTTGCGAGCCCGGAATCAGCCCTTCCTCACCAACTCATACACCAAGTCATATGCAAACGTCAGCTCCTCAATCGAGCAGTGGTCCTGGACGAAGTGGGTGGTGCAGAAGAGGAGACCGCCGTCGGGGAACATGCCGATCACCCGCTCGATCTCGGACTTGAGGAAGTCCCGCCTGCCGAAGCCGATGGTCGTCTGTACGTCCAGCCCGCCCATGACCGAGATGCGGCCGATGTACTTCTCCTTGAACTCCCGGAGGCTCATGCCGGCCGACTCCTGCCACGGGTGGACGACGTCATACCCCAGATCGAGCACGCCGTCAATCACCGAGTTGAAGCAGCCGTCGCAATGGAGGCTGACGAAAGTACCCCGCGCCTTGACTGCCTGAGTGGTGACCTTGTGATAGGGGTAGATCATCTTCCACCAGGTCGCCGGGCTGAAGAGCAGGCCGTGCTGCTGCCCCCAATCGTCCGAGACGTGGACCATATCAATCCCGAGGTCAATGCAGTTCATAGCGAACGCCTTGTTCCACTCCGCCTGCCGCCGGTAGACCTCATGGAGCTCGTCCTCGAAGAGGAGGAGGTAGGCGAGGTGGTTCTCGATCCCGAAGACGCCGTTCAGGCACTCGAAGATGCCGGGGGTCTGCATGTAGACGAATCGCCCGCGCTGCTCCTTGTGGTGGCGGATGCCGTCCACCATGGACTGGTAATCTGCCATGCTGTTGGGATCGTTCAGGGGGACATCGAGCAGTTGGCCAGGCTCGATCTCGCCGTCTTTGCGCAGTTCCTTGAGCGCGTCTCCCGGATAGGGCGACGGCCCGCCGAAGAGATGGGCGAAGTCGAACTCATACTTATCCTCGAATGCCTCGACCGAGCCGAATGCCTCCTTGATTTGCGGCTCGAGGTTCGCCCGAACCCAGCCGTAGATCGGCATCCGATCCGGCTTCCGATGCTCGATAACGGCGATCACTCTTTCACGTGATGTCATGCGCTCTCCTTTGGAGTCAGGTTCGACCTGCTCGTTCTCCCGTCCTCCAGTTAGCGGTATTGTGGTAGAATGTCTGCCATGAATCGCAATATCGAAATCAAGACTCGAATTCGTGACCTGGATCGAATGAAGGCACTCGTAGAGCCGATCGCGGATAGCGAGTGCCAGGTGCTGATCCAGGAGGATATCTTCTTCCACTGCAAGAACGGGCGTCTCAAGCTTCGAGTATTCGATGATGGGCGAGGGGAGTCGATTTACTACGAGCGGCCTGATGCCGAAGGGCCAAAGCAGTCCAATTATATCATTTCGCACATCCCTGAGCCGGATACCCTTCGGCAAGCCCTTACCTTGGCGCTCGGTATTCTTGGCATAGTCAGGAAAACCCGGCTCCTGTACATGATCGGCCAGACCCGGATTCACTTGGATACCGTCGAGGGCCTCGGAACGTTCCTGGAGTTGGAGGTGGTCCTTAGACCGGATCAGACGGAAGAAGACGGTCGGGCAATCGCAGATGGATTGGCCAACCGTCTTGGCATTGAAGAGGACGATCTTATCTCAGGTGCTTACGTTGACTTGCCGGCAGCCTGAGGTCATACCGAGTCTTCGATCCAGTGGAACCGGGTATCGCCCAGAAGGAGCTGGATGTAGTTGATCTGGCCATCGTGATAGTTCATGTGGCTCGCAGGCAAGAGGATTGCATGGCTCGCAGGGAAGACCCCTCCCCAGGGCATGGTGAGGGCGCCCTCGAGGGCCTCGTCGCTGAGCGAATCAATGGCCTTGCAGACCTCCTCCGCGCTCTGGATGACGAGCTTCTTCAATTCCTCACAGTCCTCGGTCTCGACCTTCTTCGCAGGCGCGCCGAGGATCACAGCGGCGATCTCGAAGTCCGACCTGGCGATCTCTGAAAGGATCATCACGACGCTCTTCCCGTGCTCCATCGGACGCCAGTTGAGCTTCTCGCTGGGGACATAGGTCGTGTCCTTGCAGAGCATCTGAGCGGAATTCATGGTTGCTTCCTTGGCAACTTCTCGAACGGTTGGCATGACGGCCTCCTCGGAGTAGTGGAGTAAGGGAGTACTGGAGTACTGGGTACCCAACCCCTGAACAGTGTACCCGGAAATCGGACGGATGGCAAGAAGCGCGTAACGAGTAAGGAGTAATCCGTAAGAAAACCGGACTTATCTGTTTACGCATTACTCGTTACGGATTAGGCTGGCGAGCACATCGTCCGCCACGGTGTCTCTGGCAAGGAGAGCCGCGCCGCGGGCGCCCATGAGGTCGTCGCCCTCGAAGAAGGCGATCTCCGGGAGCGCATAGCCGATCTTTTTGGCGAGTTCTTCTCGCACGTCGGTGATGATTCTGCGGCGGACATTCTCCGGGAAGCGGTTGAAGATTCCCTCGATGAGCACGCTGCCGGGGTTGTAGGCGATCACGGCGGCGAAAATCGCCTGGGAGAACGCGGGAATCGCGCCATCGAGCCATTCCTTGACGATGGGATCGTTCGGCGATTGGAGAAGCTCCTGGAACGACTTGCCGTTCCCCCGAAGGCGGGCGTGGTTCAGAAGGGCAGCGCCCGTGCAGATCTCCTTGAAGTGCCGAGCGGGCGGGCGGATGTCGCAGGGGAACATGCCCAGGTCGCCGGCATAATGGGATGCGCCGGTATAGAGAGCGCCGTCCCAGATGAGCGCCGCCGCGAGGCCGAAGCGGTTTAGAATCACCATCTCGATCCCCAAGCCGCGAGGATTGTGCATCCTGTGATGCCCGGCGGCGAAGCAATAGCTATTCGATGCCGAGACTGTCTTCACGCCGCAGACGCCTTCGACGACCGGGACGAACTCCAGCATCGCCTCGCCGAACTGGAGGTCGGTCTGCACGCGACCTCTTTCTGTGTCAATTACGGGTCCTGGAAGCGCCAGCCCGACCGCGCAGACATCGAGTTTCTGCTCGCGGGCGGCTTCCCTCAGGATGCCTGCGATCTCAGCGACCGCGCAGATGATATCATTGGGCCTCGCCGAGGGCTCGATGGGCCGACGAAGGACACCCTCCAGGTCGCCGGCATAGTCGAGGATCACCCCTCGCACCTGAGTCGCCTCCAGGTCAACGCCGATGCTGCAGCCGAGGTTCGGGCGCATGCTCACGACTCGCGACCACGGCCCCCGCTTGCCCGTCTGCTTGAGCGCCTGGCCGGTAAGAATCCCGGAATCTGTGAACTCCGAGACCAGCCGGCAGACGTTCGGGAAGCTCATGCCGAGGTCTTCGGCGGCGGCGCGGCAAGTCGTGTGCGGGTGATCGAGCACGTACCTCAGGAGGTTGATGCCCGTTCGCTCGGCGGCTTTCTGCTGCCTTCGGTTATTAGAGGTTGAAGAGTTTTTTTGCATTGTCATACAGGAACTTCCGCTCTTTCTCGGCATCCCAGCCCATCTTTCGGGTGATGCCGACCTGGTGCTCGATTGTTTCCTTAAGCTCCGAGGCATGGACATCCGAGCCGAAGACTATCTTATCGGCCGCACTGGGCCAGTAGAGCATTTCATTGAACCATCCGATCGGTTTTGCACTTCGCCAGCCATCCATCCGTCCCGAAAGATCGGCATAGACGTTCGGGTAAATCCTCGCCATGCCGCACGCTTCCTCGGCCCATACTCCGCCCAGGTGCGCCAGGATCACCTTCAGGTCGGGCAGCTCATTGACGATCGCCTCCACGTGGATCGGGCGAGTCCTTTCAGCGGACACGCGCTCCCCTTTCATGGAGGGCAGATAGAAGAGGCCCGTGTGGAAAAGGCAGACCATATCCAGGTCGCGGGCGGTCTCGTAGATCGGGAGATAATCGTAATGGCCGTAGTTCTCCTCCGGGATGTGGAACTTGACACCCTTGAACCCCTGATCGGCCCACTTGCGGATCTTCTCCGGGCCGTCGAACCCCGGGCGCACGTAGACGTATCCGAAGAAGCGATCAGGATGCGCCTGAATAGCCTTCTGGACGTCGGCCTCGTAGACGGGCTCGGTCATCTCCCCCGTGACAAACAGCGCCTGGAAGAGCTGGCCCATGGCAATCAGACCGGTCTTCTCGATCCCGCACTTATCCATCTCGCGGAGGAGAGTATCAACATAGGCTTTTTCGCAGACTAGATGATGGTGTACGTCAATCATAGGATCACCGATATTATCAGTGTTAGTCCGGCAGCGGTGAGAACAGCGTATACCAGCCGGCGGAAGAACAACTCGTTCATCCGATAATGTGCAACATTGCCAAGCACCATGCCGATCACCGTGAACGGCAGGCAAAAGGCGGTCAGCTTCAGGATATGCACGTTCAATGACCCCCGGATCATCCACTGGGAGATCAGGAGGGTATTCAGGGTCAGCCAAACCATGCAGAGCGTCACTCGGAACAGGCCTTTGTCCTGAAGGGCCTTGGTCGCATAGACCACGATCAGCGGCCCACCCGAGCCGAACGCCCCATGGATGAGTCCTCCAATTGGGAGAAGTCCGCTCGCCCAGCGCTTCGACCCTGCGCTTGCGTTCACCTTGCCGTCAGGGCGCAGCATGTACTTCAAAAACCCTTGGATGCCCACTGCAACCATGAATATCGCCAGCACCCACTTCAATCCATCTTCCGGGAGCCTGTGCGACATGTAGATTCCCGTCGGAAAGCCCAACCCGGCTATCACAAGGATGTAAGCGTACTCCTTCCAGATGATCTGCTTTCTCGAGACCATGACGACATACACCGTCAGTACCCACGCCTGGATGACCAGCATAGGCACGGCAATCTTGAGCCCAAGCAGAAGCGCGATAAACGGCAGGGCAAGAACGGTGCACCCGAAACCGGTTATCGCTTCCTGAACATGCGTTAGAAGGACTATCAGCGCCACCAAAGCATAGCGAATATAATCAGGCATAGGGCGGTTCCTTTGGCTACGGGTGTTTCAGAAGCTGCGTGATGAGCACAATTCCTGAAAGGATCAGGACTCCATAGACGATTCGGCGGAATGCCACTTCATTCACGCGGTAGTGCGCCCGGTTGCCAAGGAACATGCCGGCAAGCATGAAAGGCAGGGCGATAGCCGTCAGACGCAGTATTTCGCCCGTGATGACGCCGTTCTTCACCCACGTGCCGATGATAATAGAATTCAGCGTGATCCAAACGATGCATAGAGTCCCTCGGAATACGCTCTTGTTCGGCATGGCCCTGGTGGCATATATGACCAGAAGCGGTCCACCGGAGCCGAACGCTCCCTGCATAATTCCGCCGATAGGCACGAATAAGCTCAGCAGCGCGCGCTTGGTACGGCTCATCTTCTCCGGCGCGGAGTACTTGAGCCCCTGCTTGATGATGCCGTGAATCCCGACCACGACCATGAAGCCCGCCAATACCCATCTCAAGGTGGTTTCAGGCAGCAAGCTCGACGCTTTCAGGCCGATCGGCACACCAATCATCATGAGTACGACTATGATTCCATACTCGCCCCAGGCAACTCCACGTCTGTCCATCAGGACTATGCCGATAGCGATAAGTGTGCCGATAATCACCAGCATGGGAACTGCCATATCAAGGCCGACCAGCATGGTAACAAACGGCACCGCGAGCACCGTACACCCAAAGCCCGTGATGCCTTCCTGGTAATGAGTGATGAACACGACCAGTCCGACGAGCAGAAAAACAACGTAATCCGGCATTGACCTCTCCTCTCAGTACATATCACGACTTGGTTAGATATCAGTCGCCTCTAAGCGCCTCCATGATCGGGAGTGTCTCTCCCGACAGGTACATTATCAATCCGCCGCCGGCAGTGCAGATGTATGAGATGCGGTCCTCGACCCCAAACTTCTTCGCCGCCGCGATGGTATCTCCCCCGCCGATGAGCGAGAACGCCTCCGACTGCGCCACGATCTCCCAAAGGCTCTTCGTGCCGAAAGCCGATTCCTGTTTCTCATAGATGCCTGCCGGGCCGTTCATGAAAATAGTGCCCGCGCCGAGGATCAACCGGCCGTATTCGTCAACCGTCTTGCTGCCGATATCAACGATCAATCCGTCGGCAGGAAGGGAGGAAGTGTCTATCTCGACGCGCTTGCCATCCCGGAGAACGGCGACGTCCTCGGGGCAGAAGACTTGATCGGGATAGGCGTTCAGGAGTTTCTCGGCGGTCGGGATGAACTGCTCGAGGTGCTTATCTTTGATCAGGGCGTCGGTCTCTTTGCCGAGGTCATACCCCGCGGCCTTGAGCATGATATCGGCGACCAGGCCGGTGCTCAGCACCTTATCCGCCGTGCCGTTCGCAAGCACGGATTCCATCATCTTGAATGCATCCAGGATCTTCGCTCCGCCGAGCATGAACAGGCAAGGCCTGGCAGGATCTTTGCTCACCTTGTTGAGGACTCGGACCTCCTCCTCGAAGAGCCGCCCACAGCCCGATGGAAGGACTTCCGGGAAGCCGACGAGCGTGGGCTCGGAG
>DASRZD010000002.1:0-13013 GCA_035686805.1 Armatimonadota bacterium | reverse complement strand
GGCGAGTTCTGGGATCCAGGCGGCGCGATGGAAACCTGCAAAGCCATGGCCTCGGCAGGTCATATCTACGGCAAGCCTATCGTTGGCGCAGAGGCATTCACGGCCGGCGGTCAGGAGCGATGGCTGCAGCATCCGGCCTCGATCAAGGCGCTCGGCGACAAGGCTTTCTGCGAGGGCATCAATCGTTTCGTCTTCCATCGCTATGCCATGCAGCCCTGGACCGACAACCGGGTCCCCGGCATGACGATGGGCCCATGGGGGCAGCACTACGAGCGAACGAATACCTGGTGGGAGCTTACTCCCGCCTGGCATGAATACCTCGCCCGCTGCCAGTACATGCTTCGTCAGGGATTGTTCGTCGCCGATATCTGCTATCTCCAAGCCGAAGCGCCTCCGCAGGCCTTCCGAGGGCTCAATCGTCAGGGATACGAGTGGGACGAATGCAGCGCCGAGGCCGTCCTCACTCGAATGTCGGTGAAGAAAGGCCGGATCGTCCTGCCGGACGGCATGAGCTATCAGGTGCTGGCGCTCTCCGATTCGCGGGCGATGACGCCCCAACTCCTGCGCAAGATCAAAGACCTCGTAGAGGCCGGCGCAACAGTCATTGGCCCGAAGCCGCTGAGATCGCCGAGCTTAAGCGACTACCCCAAGTGCGATGAAGAAGTAAAGCAGCTTGCCGACGAGCTTTGGGGCAACGGCGAACAGGGAGAGCACCCCTTCGGTAAGGGACGCGTGATCTGGGGAATCGCGCCCGAGAAAATCCTCGACCAATCGGGGATTCGGCCTGATTTCAGCAGCCCTCAAAGATTGCGCTACATCCATCGAGTAAAGGGCGATACGGACATATATTTTGTCGCCAACTCCCAGCCGAATAACGTGTCGGCTAAGTGCTCCTTCCGAGTGACCGAGATGATACCTGAGTTCTGGTGGCCGGATACTGGACGAATCGAACAAGCTGCGATCTACGAAGAGAAGGACGGCCTCACCAGTGTTATGCTGTCGCTGCCGCCGAGCGGCTCAGTATTCGTGGTTTTCCGTGAGGCGATCGGCGACCGCGATCACATCACGAGCGTAACCCATAACGGCAAGCCCGTATTTCGCACTGAAGAGCAAGTGCCGAAGATCATCGTTCAGAGGGCCGTCTATGGGGTGCTCGACGATCCGGCGAAGACTCGCGATGTTCGCGAGAAAGTGCTGAAGATAGTAGACAGCGGCCAGACCAGCTTCCAGGTTTCCGAGATGGCAGCCGGCGACGACCCCGCTTATGGCATCGTGAAGACCCTGATCGTCGAGTACACGGCCGATGACAAGTCCGTTACCGCCACTGGAACAGACCCCGACACCATTGACCTTGCGGCGCCTCCGCAGGCTCAGCTTGCCTGCGAATTACAGGGTAGTAAGCTCACTGCCTGGCAGCCCGGGAAGTACACGCTCGTCCGAGCCAACGGCAAGAGGACACAGATCACCATTCCAGCCATCCCGTCCCCCGTGGAGATCGCGGGCCCCTGGACGGTGACCTTCCCCCCGAACTGGGGTGCGCCCGAGAGCATCACCCTCGACCGCCTGATCTCGCTGTCAGAACACCCCGATCCCGGCGTGAAGTACTTCTCCGGCACGGCCGTCTATCGCACGTCGTTCGACGTGCCGAAAGACCTCCTGGCCAATGGACGCCTGCTTAGTCTGGACCTGGGGGACGTGCAGGTGATCGCACAAGTCAAGCTCAACGGCAAAGACCTCGGCATCCTGTGGAAGTCGCCGTTTTCCGTGGATGTGACGGACATGCTCCGCCCGACTAACGACCTCGAGGTCAAGGTAACCAACCTGTGGCCGAATAGATTGATCGGGGACGAGCACCTCGCCGAAGACAGTGACCGCAATCCCAACGGCACGCTGAAGGCATGGCCTCAATGGCTTCTGGACGGCAAGCCCAGTCCCACTGGCAGGCATACCTTCACAAGCTGGCGGCTCTGGAAGGAGAATGATAACCTGCCCAAGTCCGGTCTGATCGGCCCTGTGGTCCTCGAACCGGCGTATCAAGTGGCGGTCGAGTAAGCTGCCCTATTCTTCCAGGCATTTGGTTCGGCCGACGAACGACAGGTCGTCCAACTCGCCGAAATGGTCTCTGAACAGCCGGTAGTAAAGCAGTTCTTCCTTGCTTCTTAGCGTACCGCCGTCGGGCAGCCGGTGTTCGTTCTCGAACTCCTGGTCGGTTATGTAATCTGACGCATAGCTTTCCAGCAGATCGCCGATGCCCGAGCCTTCCCAGAACTTGGATTTCCTGCGAGCAAGGATTGCCTCGGGAAGCAGACCTTGCAGCGCCTGACGAAGTACCCATTTCTGGACGACCTCGCCATTCCGATGGATCTTGTACTCACTCGGAATGCCGAGCGTGAAGTCAACCAGATCGCGGTCCAGGAATCCCGTGTGAACGGTCAACCCGTGGGCCGCGGAACACCGATCCACCCTCTGAAGAGCTGTGTTGTGAAGGCGGTTCGTGATGTCCACCAGTTCGTCGGCCAGGAGCGTGGGATCCACATCCGTCAGATAGTCATACCCTGCAAATAGCTCGTCACCGCCCTCACCCGAAAAGACGGACGGCACGTAGTCGGCCGCAAGCTTGCCTACCAGATAGTTCATCACGCTCGATCTGACAAGCAATGCATCGAATGACTCCAGATGGTAGATAACGGCGGGCAGTTCTTTGAGTATGTCGCTCACGGTTACCCGCATCTCATGATGCTCGCAGTCCAGTGCAGCGGCTGCAAGCCGTGCATACTCCAGGTCGTCGGCTCCATCGATCCCCACAGAGAATGTGTGGAACTCGGTCAGTTCCTGGCGGGCCAGGGCCACCATTGCACTCGAATCCAGTCCACCGGATAGCCATGCTCCGGCTTCCAGGCCGATTGCCAGTCGCTTGGCAACTGAGCGATCCAGGCAGTCGCGTAGTTGGGCAACCACATCTTCCGCCGGTTTATCTTCCGGCTCGCGCTTGGTTATGGCTTGATAGCAGACCATCCCTTGCCTAGGATCGTAATAGTGACCCGGCGGGAACTCACGGATATTCTCCGCCCAACCCAGGAGGGCCTTGACCTCCGAAGCATAGCATCTCACTCCGTCGTATACGCCTTCGTACAGGGGAGCCACACCTATCGGATCGCGTGCGGCGAATAGGCCGTTACTCCCTGCAATGATGAGAGCGAACGGTCCATCCAGGTCCCTGACAAACTCCGGGCCGCGCTTGAGGTAAAGACTCTCCAGCGCCTGCTGTGGACTATGAGCCTTGGGGCACAACTCCAGCCAGTTATACACAAAGCCGTCCATTACCACCCCATGGCGGGTAAGCGATTCACATTGTATGCTCTGGCGTGGCGGCCACACCTGCCCCTGAGTCGAACGCTCGAACTCGTAGACGATCGGGCCGTCGCTTCCTCTATGTGCGATCTTGCCCAGATGCTTCTTCACGAGCTTAGAACTGCCCGCCCGGTCAATCGCCACTATGCCTGCCATCACATTCCTCCCTTGCTGCCTGTAAGTTGTACGCTTGCCCGCAAACGCTTTGGTTGTTCCGATAAGCCGGGCAGCATGCACAACCTCTCCGATTCGCTCAGGACCCGCTTCTTCAGCGGATCAACCGCATAGACGGCGCCGTCTATGACTTTGGTGCGCACCGTTCCGGCGGCGAACGTATTGCCGCGAAGTTGGGGCGCGTCCAGGATGCCTGTCTTTATTGCATGAGCGAGCAACCTCGGACAGGCAAAAGGATCGGCGTCCCCGTTTCCAAGGCTCTGCATCGCCGCCAGCAAGACCCTGGCCTCGGACAGCAGCTCATCTTTACGCTCCCTGACCAGTGGATCCAGCGTCATATCAGGCATCCCAAACAGGGAATTTCTGAGCGCCCCGTGCACGATCTCACAGCTTTCGATCACGTCCTCGGGGGTCGCGGCATGGTCGCCCTCACAATAACCCACTACGTGGATGATGTCGGGTTTGAGCTGCATCGCCAGCACCGTTGATGCCGATAGCTGCCCCTTCGCAATGTTCGGGCGCGGCGACAGGTGCAGTAGTCCGGCTCTTACCTGCCTGTAGCTGACGAAGTGATCGTCATGCAGAGTGCTTATGAGCTGTATCTTCGCCAGCATCTTGGCCAGATCCATGGCGCCGTATGTCATCGGCGGCGAGTTGAACATATATTGGGCGATGTAGTGCCTCACGCCCATTTTCTTGGCATTGTAAGCAGCGAGATAGGCCATGACGACGGCGATCGTATCGTGCGCGTCGCGCATGCTCCAGTGATGCGACTCATTCACCTCCACTGGGATGCCTCTCTCGCCATACCAGCGCATCGCTTCCTGGTTTTCCCTGATCGCCCGTGACGGCGTGCGTTTCGATCGCCCATCGAGCGTGCTGTACCAGCACAGCGGAATCGCTCCCCAGGCATTGTTGATGGTTTCAGTCGCCAACTCAGCCCACTTTACCAGGTCCCTGGTGCCGCTGTAGATGCGCAGTAGGGGATAATTGCCTCGCCTGCTGGCACGATATATTCGCAGCAGGTCGTCACGAGTCCTTACCGGCACTCCTCCAGCGCCGTCCAACTTTGGATCCATTTCGTCCGGCCGGAACAATGACTCCTGAGCGTTCTGATCCGGGGCAATCGAGATGACGTCCACAACCCCCGACTTCGCTATCTTGCGGACTCCCGCAACTGTCTTTTCCAGGCTTGGGAGGCCGAAATGGTGGCGCAGAAGCGGATAACGGCGCTTGCCGTTCAACCGCGCGATGCACGTATCGCCCTTGACTTCCGACGATTCCGGGCACCGGTCCGCATCCAGGTAG
Organism: Armatimonadota bacterium; assembly: GCA_035686805.1. Taxonomy (GTDB): domain Bacteria; phylum Armatimonadota; class UBA5829; order DTJY01; family DTJY01; genus DASRZD01. The sequence continues at coordinate 8,180 of DASRZD010000002.1, read as the reverse complement.
GCCCACACGTCCTGAGGGTTTTCGAGGCCGCTGAAGCAGCGTTCGAACCACCCAAGCTGCTCGGCAACCTTGCACACCGGGGGAGTGCCGCCGAAGACAAACCGCCTGTCTGCCAGACCCTCGGCCTCCAGCTTCTCCCTGAGTTCCGCAAGCAGCGGTTCTGCGACTTCGGGGGTGAGCCTGTAGCTCACTCCGACAATCTCCGGGTCATGCTGCTTGATCGCTTCCGCGAAAGCGCTGATCGGAGCCGCTGCTCCCAGGAATTCCGTGCGGTAGCCTAGGTCTTCAGCGACGTCGAGAAATCCAAGAACTCCCGCGACGTGGACGCAGTTTCCGATTGCTCCTGCGACGATTGCTCGTTCCATTGAGGATCCTCCCCCTCCAATATGAACCGTCTGATCTGCTTCAGGCTCTTCCCGGCCAGTCCCAGATGCTCGGCGGTTCGTCCGATTTCCCAGAAGTTCGTGCCGAGAAGGACGGAACCCAGCAGTATGATCGAGTCTATGGCCGGCGTAACAACTCCCACCTGCCTGCCAAGTGAGGCTATGGGGACAAGACTCATGGGTATGTCTTCGGTGATATAGCGATGGAATACGGTTTTCGGAGCTTTGATGCCGTCATATCCGCGATTCGCCCGCATTGCCTCATGGAGCGTGCGCCCGGCGGCATCGTAGGCAACATACAGCCACTCCCGGGCCGTCATTGCCCGGAATCCCAGTGCTTCCGCGACTGCCACCCGTTCCTGGTCCATCTTCTCCAGAATCAGCGACATAGTCGCAGTGATTCCCTCCGTGTAATAGTCAAAGTCACCGTTCGTGCTCTCGATTCTTGCAGCGTTGAGCACGGTGACCGCCGGATGGAAGATCGCACCGATGTTGTCGAGGCTGGTCTTCATCACATTGTCGCCCGGTACGAATTGCGGAAAGGCAGTCCTTAGCGCATTCACGACCTCGGGCGTTCGGTGAGCAGGCAGAGCCGCCACCGGTATGCTGTTCTTTATGCGGAAGATCCTTGTCTGCGCAGGATTGATGGAGCGGCTGGCGTAGATGAAGGTCTGTGCTTCCGCCACTATCACTTCCGCCTTGCACCCGGAATCGCGGATGACTTTGTGGACCTCGAGTGCCCCGCCGGTTCGGCCGGGGTTCAGCACCACCATTTGGCCGTCGGAGAGATGGGGGGCGATCTGGCTGCCGATGTACCCATGACCGGTTGCCGGCACGACAACCATGAGGACATCCCGTCCCCGGATTGCCTCGGCCGGGTCCGACGTCACTACCTCCAGCTTGGCAAATCCGGACGGAATCAGATTCGGGGAATCTGTGACGATCTCGAGGCCGCCTGCCGCCTTAATCGGCCGTATGCGGTCTTCTCCACGATTGTAAAGACTGACATCGTGGCCCATCAGGGACAGGTGACCGGCCATAGCCGTTCCACCGTGTCCGGCGCCCAGGACAGCAAATCTCGAACGTTTCTCACTCTCCATGCCTGTTCTCCCTTCTCACATTGCACAATAGAATGGCGCCGAGTAGAGAACCGAGGAGGCATGGTAGAAGAAGTGGAAACGGTGAGGCCGTTTCACGACAAATGGCTGCACCGTCTGACGACTGTGACGGCACAAGCGTCTTCCTCCACGCCTGCGAAGTTAGCTGACGGGCTGGGATCGGAAGAGTGACCCCTCCCCAATACTACAGGGACTAGCCCCAACCGAACGGTTTCTCCGCTCCTGTTCCATAGGACTCGGCGCCAAATTGTGATCAGGTCACCGCCGGCTCAAGAGTTCTTGCAGGCTTCCCAAATGCACCTCATAGAACTCGTCTACCAGCATCAGAATCTGTGCGATTCTTTGACCCCTCAAGCTATATATACGAACATTTCCGTTCGCTCGTCTCACAACAACTCCGGCTCTCAACAGCGCCGATAGGTGCTGCGAAGCCATGGATTGCTTCAATCCGACCTGCTCTGCGATCTTATTCACCGATGCAGGCCCTTCTGCAAGAACCTCCAATATGTGCAGCCTGGCCGGGTTCGCCAGTGCTTTGAACATCACGGATCCGAAATTGCGTTCTTCAGGTGCCATGGGCTCATATCCAAAATTACTCCATCGCAATATTACCATACTCCAATAAGTGTGTCAACACCTTTTCCCCCCCACTCATCGCCGATTAGGTATAAATACCGGTTTTTCGGAAAAGAGGGATTTTGCCCCTGCAGGCGGTATAATGGTAAAAAGGCGTGCTGAAACTTGCATAGCTGATTCTGGGCACGAAAGTCGGATTACATTTTGGCTCGGGGGTGTAGTAAACGAAACTCTCGAAAGTGCTAGTGCTCGCCCTGTTCCTCGTTCTCATCTTCAACCTGGTCGCCGCGGCTGACCCCGATGACGAAAAAGGCCCTCCTGATCTCTCCAAACTCGCCATAACGGACACCAAGCCATGGTCGAGCCCACTAATGCCCGTATTCCGCGTCGCCGCGAAGAAGTACGACGTTTCGCTGCCTCTTCTTCTCACACTCGGCTATTTCGGAAGCAATTTCGAAAATAGGGGCGGCGCTCCCACTATCGAAGGTGGCTATGGCGTGATGGCGCTTCGCGACAACTGGCTTGGCGCCAAGTCGCTGAGACACGGAGCATCCAGGATCCATTCCACCGCGCAGGCCTTGAAGATCGACCCCGCCGCCAATATCATGGCTGCAGCGGCAGTCCTGGATTCCTATGCGACCGATATGGGCATTGATCGCTCGAAGGGATTGGAGGCGTGGCTCGACCCGGTGATCGCATACGCCGGCCTGGACGAAGAGAACGCCAAATACTTCGCCTCGGAGGTTTTCGATAAGTTGAGGGCCGGGTTGGATTACACGAACGCCGCAGGCGAGCGGTTCCAGTTCGATCCGCAGGACATCGGATCAGTCAACCCGGAATCCTTGCTGCCGCCGGATGTCGTGCCTGCCTGGCAGCTTCAAAGGCATGTTGGAGGCGCCATCGAGGCTTCTCCCTCCCTCAACACTTCATCGGTTGGCCGGCATGGTAAGACTGCGCTCAACCCGCTTTCCGCCGATTATGGTCCGGCCGTCTGGGATCCCGCGGCGAGCTGCAACTACACCGCCGTCTACTGTGCGAAGGATACCGTAGTCTGCCATACCATTGAAGGCAGCGCCGCGGGTGCCAGATCGTGGTTCAAGAACTGCAATTCGCAGGTATCGGCTCACTACGTTGTTTCCGAGGCCGGCGGCGTCTGGCAGTGCGTGGATGAGGATTACAAGGCCTGGCATGTGAGCTGCTACAACTCCAGGGCGATCGGCATCGAACACGAGGGTTATGCCGCTTCGTCGAGCCACCCCCATAGCCTCTATGACGCGTCCGGCCTCCTGACTCGCGATATCTGCAATAGCTGGGGAATTCCCAAGGAGAAACGAACCGTTGGCCCCGGAGTCCTCGGCCACATAGACATCACTCGCTGCTGCTGCGGCACTCATACTGATCCCGGCAATGGCTGGGATTGGGACTACTACATGGGCGTGGTCAGGGGCGCTCCGCCTCCACCCGCCTGGTCGGCTACCTACCATGCGCAATCCTATCCATCCAGTATGACCGCCGGCGCAACCGCCATTGCATGGGCTGAGTTTACTAACCAGGGCACAGGAACCTGGAATCATGCCCTCACGAAGCTGGGCACTTCAAGCCCGCAGGACCGATCGAGCCCATTCTACAATTCAGCGAACTGGATTGGTCCAAACAGGCCGACCGAGGTTGACCAGAGCACCGTCACCACCGGTCAGGTAGGGCGATTCACCTTTATCCTGAAAGCCCCGACGGCTCCGGGAACTTACGTGGAGCATTACAAACTGGTCGAGGAAGGCGTCACCTGGTTCGGCCCTGAGATCACCTGGACGATCACCGTGACTGCCGCGACTGGGAATATCACCGGCACAGTCCGCAATTCGGCCGACGGCCAGCCGATCTCCGGGGCGACGGTGGCAGTCTCGGGCGGGCCGTCCACGACGACCAATAGCTCGGGGGTCTACACCATCAACGGCATCAACGCCGCCACCTACACCATCACCGCCTCGAAGACCGGCTACAACCCGTCGAGTTCCTCGGTCACCGTCAATGCCGGCCAGACTACTACCAAGGACTTCTCCCTGACTCCGACCGACACCACGCCGCCGAGTGCTCCCACAGGACTCACGGCGACGGCCGTTTCACCTTCTCAGATCAACCTGAGCTGGACGGCCGCCACCGATAACGTGGGTGTCGCGGATTACAGGGTATACCGCAATAGCGTGCAGGTTGGGACGACCGCAGGAACGACGTTCCAGGACAACGGCCTGGCAGCGGACACTTTGTATAGCTACTATGTGATCGCCCGTGACGCGGCGAACAACCTTTCGCCGGCCTCGAATACCGCCAGTGCCACGACTCTCCCCGGTGCAGTGCCGATCTTTGAGGACGGCTTTGCCAATCTCAATTACTGGGAGGCCATCGTTCAGAGTCCCATGCCGGGCCCTTATCTTCCCATCGTCATATCGGACAAGAACCATAACACTTTCGCGGGAGTAAACGCCCTGAAATCGCTGAATTCCTCCGACCCGAATCAGGGCTGTCTGATAGGGCATACGTTCGATCCGCCATTCGGCGCGGCGAAGTTCGAAACCTACTTCTTCGACGGCACGGATTTGGGCTACAGTGCTGAGTTCGAGGGCAGCACCGAGGGCTGGCTTAGCTACACTCTGGCTTATGCCACCCTGACCAGTGTCGGCGGCGGAGTCAGCGGCAGTTGCCTCCAGGCCACCGACGGCGGTTGGACCGCCGGTTGCTACAGGGAGGTTGCGACCGGTTTCACGATCGGCGAAACCTACTCGGCATCCATGTGGTGCAAGTGGGCGCCGCCTCCATCGGGAAAATCGTACACTACCGCCCCCCGATTCTTTGTCGAATTTCATGATGCTTCGGGTGGCGTGATCAGGACCGACTACTCGGGCAATATCAACACTGACAACAACTGGCATCAGTACAGCGCGTCCGGAACCATTCCATCCGGCACTGCGAAGATATGGATCGGACATTGGGGAATCCTCGGGGCTACCAGTACCCACTCCTACTATGCCGATTCTATGGTCTTCACGACAAAAGTTAGCAATGGCAGCCGCCAGGGCCTGCAGGTCCGATGCCATACCCCGGACGGAGGCCTGAAGGCGATCTACTACGTCGGCTGCTACTCAGCAGGCGGACCGACCGATTCGCCGAAGAACTACAGCGTGGGCTACTACAAAGTCTGCGGCTCCGGCTGCACCGGCTGGTATTGGACCTACAACGTCAAGGCTCGAACCACCGGATGGCATAAGTTCACGCTGGACTTTCTGCCGTATACCGGAACCGGTGATGTCAAAGCATACATTGATGGCACGCTCGTCGCCACCCTTGATCGGACGCCTGATACACAGACCTACGGGTTGAATATGGTGGTCTATGGCTTCCACTATCGTGTGAACTACGAAGCCGCATACGATGATGTGGCCATGTACGCCACTCAGCCTTATCCCGCCCCAACAATGGGCGTGCCGCAGGCGCTGGGAGCTACCAGTATTCGCTGGAATTTCACCGACAACTCGAACAACGAGTTCGGTTTCAAGGCAGTCGATGCCGCCAACGCCATCAAGGGTACCACGGGCGTCCTGGATGGCACCGGCTCGGCGGGCTTCATAGACGAGGGCGGTCTAGCGCCGAACACCCTGTACACGCGAACCATCAAGGCGTTCAATGGGACGCTGGACAGTTGGAACTCCAGCCCGGCGACGAACTGGACTCTCTCCAATCCTCCCAGCTCGGGCAATGTCACGTGCGACCACGTCGCCGGCAATTGGAGTAAGGAGCCCGACCATCAGTTCACGGCGGTTGGAGGATTCGGCGTAGGCACGGTGTCCGGCTACCGATACGCATGGGATCAGTCGGAAACTCATTCGTTCACCGGCTCTGAGGCCGTTTGGGACTCGGGCGACCTGCTCCTAGCTGCCTCGGATGAGGGCGAGTGGTATCTGCACGTTCAGGGGTACAACGGCGAAGGCGTCACGAACGGAACGCTCGATCTGGGGCCGTTCAAGTATGACGGCACTCCTCCACTGAACCCGACGTCGGCTGTGGAGACAAACGGAGCAGAGTCGGAAGTCTGGCAATCAACCGTTTCCGACCCGTCATTCACCTGGAGTGGAGCATCGGACGCCATGTCCGGGGTCGCCGATTATCTAGTCTACTTCGGCCCGGATGAGGGCGGCACATCCGAAACAGCGGTCACCTTGGCCGCTTATGTTCCGCCTGCGGTCTCTACGGGCACGAACTACCTGCGAGCATGCGCCAGAGACGAGGCCGGCAATGAGGCTGACGAATGGGTGACCCTCTTCACCTTCATGTATGACGGCAGCGTTCCGGATACTCCGGCAGTCTCTGACGACGGCCCGTTCAGCGGATCGGCAACCAAGCTCCATGCCACCTGGTATTCCACTGATGCCGATTCCGGGGTCGCCGAGTATCAGTACGCGGTCGAAACCTCCCCGGGAGCCGCCGATGTCGTCGGTTGGACTTCAGCCGGCACGGACGGCGAGAGCATCATCACAATCCCCGACCCTGGACTGAGCATGGGCGCAACTTACTTCATATCGGTGAAAGCGAAGAACGGTGCGGAAGCATGGAGTGACGCCGGCTCATCGGACGGCATCCAGCTCGCCGAAGCCGCCGCCAGCATCAGCAATGCCAAGGAGCGCGAGGACTCCGGATCGGTGGGATTGGCTAACAAGATAGTCACAGCCGCGTTCTCCGGCAGCTTCTACATCGAAGAGGCTGATCGGTTCTCCGGCATACTGGTGCTCGGACCTCCGCCGGCCGGAGCTGATCCGGGCGCCCTGGTCTCAGTCGGTGGGGTCATGGGGCTGAACGCCGGTAACGAGCGGGCAATCCTCGACCCGGCCGTGATAGTCGAATCCGCCGCCGATCCGGGACGCATACCGCCTCCGCTCTTCATTTCCGGACGATACCTGGGCGGCGCTGACTTCAATGCCTACACGCCGGGTGTGACGGGCGGCCAGGGCCTGAATCAGATCGGCCTGCTCGTCAGCATCTTCGGGCGGATTACGTCGGTCGGCGAGCAAGAGATTCAGGTCAAGATCGGCCTGAGTGACGAGCCGATTGATGTCATCGCATCCAGCCTGGATCTGAGCGGCTACTCTGCCGATGATTATGTGATCGTTACGGGGATTGCTTCCCTTGAGGTGGACGGCTCGGTTCTCAAGCCGATAATTCGAGTCTCCGCCGACGATGGCATTCAGGAAGTTCCCTAAACAATGCTAGGTATGGAGGCCCCGCCGGGGGCCTCCATACCTACCTTCCTCTCTCCCTTTCTCCCACTCTCTCCTCACTCCGTACTTGAGCCGCTTGCCTTTCAAGAATGGCCTCAGCTATAATGATTGAGGCTTCGCGCCGGAAAGGAAGTATCCGCTGGAACAGAGAGTTGACCTCGAGCGCATCAGGACGCTCAGAATAATATCAATCATCCTCATGGGTGTGGTCACCGGTGTACTGAGCGGTCTTCTTGGAGTCGGCGGCGGATTCGTCCTCGTGCCGATGATGGTCTACCTCCTTGGCATGAATCAGCACCGTGCGCACGGGACCTCACTCGCCGTGATTTCGATGGTAGTCCTATCCAGCGCCATATTCTACAGCCGTCATGGTCATGTTGATTGGCTGGTCGCCATGGAGATGATGATCGGCGGTGTGGTCGGGGCGGCGATTGGCGCCAAAGTCTGCACGCTGATATGCGCCAGGAGGCTCAGGCGACTGTTCGGAATTCTTATGATTCTGGTCGGGCTCAGGATGCTCTATGGGGCGGCATGGGCATACGCCGCGCATCCTGTAGTCGCAGGCCATGTGATCTCTCCCTATCATCTCTGGGGCGGCTTGATGGTGGTCGGGATAGGCTTTATTACAGGTATTCTCAGCGGCATATTCGGTATCGGCGGCGGTATCGTAATGATCCCGGCCATGGTTCTGCTGCTCGGCTTCGCCCAGAAAACTGCCCAGGGGATATCGCTTGCAGTGATCATTCCCGTCTCTATCTCCGGCGCGCTCATCCACAGCAGACAAGGCACTGTCCGATGGGGCACCGCTGTCTGGCTGGGGGTCGGAGGCATTCCGG
>DASRZD010000001.1:0-6028 GCA_035686805.1 Armatimonadota bacterium | reverse complement strand
GCCAGCCCCGACTGCGACAGCACTTGCGTGATCGCAGACGTGAGCATCGTCTTACCGTGGTCAACGTGTCCGATCGTTCCCACGTTTACATGCGGCTTCGTCCTCTCAAACCGCTGCTTTCCCATCGTTTATGCCTCCTTAGCAGTCCTTTGCACCCTTACATAGGTTGGAGGTTGGACTACTCCAACCTCCAACCTATGGAGCCCACGATGGGAATCGGACCCATGACCTCCTCTTTACCAAAGAGGTGCGCTGCCTCTGCGCTACGTGGGCGTTTCTAGGGGCTAGAGGAAAGAAGCTAGAGGAAAGAACAACCGGCATTTCCTTCACTCTAGCAACTATCAACTAGCCACTAGGAAGCTAGCATCCATCAACTAGCCACTTGGTGGGGGGAGGTAGATTCGAACTACCGAAGCATTCCGCAACAGATTTACAGTCTGCTCCCTTTGGCCACTCGGGAATCCCCCCAAGATATACTTGGAGCCGACGATGGGACTCGAACCCGCAACCTATGGTTTACAAAACCATTGCTCTGCCATTGAGCTACGTCGGCGTAAGCCTGTCCAGTTTACTGCTTATCTTCCGCTTCGCCCGCTGGAGCGCGTTGTCCACTGACTTCGTTCGGCACGCCAGCAGCGTGGCCATCTCGCGATACGACATACCCTGCATGTAGTATCGGAGAACCCTCGACTCCAGCCTGCTCATCTCGCTCTGAACATCGGTCAGGCACTCCCGCATATGAGTGTCTACGGCCAGTTTCTCGGGATCCATAACACAGGCATCGGGCAGTATATCCATGAGCGTCCCGTCCGAGTCATCCTCGATCCCGACTGGTCGCGACAGCGACATATACCGGTTCAACGGAACGTGCTTCTGCCTGGTCGCTGTCTTCACCGCAGTGATGATCTGCCTGGTGACGCATAGCTCAGCGAATGCTCTGAACCTCGACTGCTTATCGGTCCGGAAGTCTCTGATCGCCTTGAAAAGGCCGATCATGCCCTCCTGAACGATATCCTCACGGTCCGCCCCCACAAGGAAGTATGATCTAGCCTTCCCTTCCACGAGGCCCCTGTACTTGCCCAGGAGATGCTCCACCGCGCTCATGCTATCCTTCGCATGAAGCGCGATCTCCTCATCCGTCAGTTCTCCGTAGTCCCCAAGGCTCTCGGGATGCATGGCTGACACCACCCTCCGATTGGCAAGTCCAATCGGAAACGGACAAGTCTTCTAAGGTATTGCCTGACTCGAGTATTCAGTTGTTCAAAAAAACCGTCCCGGTCATCGGGACGGATGGCTCATACCGCATCATTATAAGCTGATGAGCCACACTTGTCAAGTCCCTGCGGCAATTTCATAAAGAGGAGCCTCGGTTACTGGTGCTCCGGCTGAGCGTCCGGCTTAGAGACAGGGATAGCGATAATACGCCGTTCCGGCGGGTAGTAGTCTTTGGAGATCAGCTCCCGTTTCACTGTTTCGCCGCCCTCTTTGACGATGCGGTAGATGGAAACCTGGTGGCCTGCTCGCCCAGCTTCTTTCACTATCGGCTTCTCCAGCCCGGGGGTTTCCACCCGATCAGTGCCTGCGGGCACGATCACCCGATGACCGACCGCCTGCAGTTCGATCTTCATTCCATCCGATTTCTTGCCCAGCATGGCGACATTGACCATCTTCGCGCCTACTGAGGCAGCGATGTATATCGGCGCGCCGGTCGTGTTCTTGAACTTCAAATCAATCGCAGGGTAGGCTACCGTCGCATCCCGCCCCACCGGCGCATAGACCACCGGCCTGGAATGGTGAGTCCGCCGAAGGATCTGCAGATTGGATAGCAGGGCGGCATTGTAGACCGTTGTGGATACCTGGCAGACTCCGCCGCCGGTGCCGGCCTCCACCTGGCCATCCACGAACATGAGCGCATCCCGGAAGCCATATTCCTTCAGGCGGGGGCCGACCGTCTTGTTATAGCTGAATACCTCCCCCGATTTGATGAGCGTGCCGTTGATCGCCTTGCAGGCGATCTTCAGATTGTACGTCCTGTCCCGCTCCCAGGACTTGTAGGGCGTCGAGTAGGAGGCTATGACGCCGTCAATGCCCTTGAAGTCGGCCGTTGTGACTTCCGGAGGCAGGGAGGCGGCCACCAGATCGAACTCAGCTCGACCGGCATCAACCATTTCAGCTATGCGCTCCCGGCTCTTCTCGATATCCAGTTTCAAGCCCGGTACCTCGGGGATCGGTTGGACGGCGCCGGCATTCAACTCGAGGCGGGCATTTTGTGGCAGGCGGTTAATGCTCTCTGCGGCCTTCTCCAGGTATTCTGTCGCCATCTGCTTCGAGAAAGTGTAAACATGAAGCTCCACGCCCTTGCGCCCGGCAGACAACACATCCCGCACTCGCACCAGCACATTGCCCTCTCTGCCGAAGCCGTATGCCTGCTCCATGCACGCATCCACCGGCATCTGCCAGCCGATCTCTCCCAGGGTGGGGTTGAAGGTCTTCCCTTCACAGCGCATGGTGACGGACTGCCGGGCCTTCTGCTCCGCGACAGAGGCCAGTTTGCTCTCCGCCTGGGACTTAGTCAGACCGCCGACGTCAGTTCCGGCGACATGCACCCCGGGGTACATGGTGTCCTGCTGCAGCAGCGCCATCATGACACCGACGGCCCCGGCCCCCAACAAGATCAGGATAATAGCGATTATTCTTAGACTGCGCATATCTAATCAAGCAAAAGACCCTTCGTCCGCCGATGACGGAGGAAAGGTCCTGCAATGCCCTCTTAGAATGATACCAGGCTCTCACATCTCATGCAAGAGCCTGTTTCACGCATCACGCCTCACTCATCACAAGTGCCTCCAACTCAGCACCTGTGCGGCGTATACCCCCTCGCCCCCAGGCATGCCGGGTGGAAGGTTGTCTGCAAGTGTGGGCACCTGGAATATGCTAGGGACATTTGTTCCCATGTCGAAGTGGTTCGCTACATAGGTTCCAGCGAAGTTGCTCTGTTTTGCACTCTTGATCTCTCTCTGAGCATACCAGGCGCCGGCCGCGTAAAGCTGAGCCTCACCGTCTCCTGTTGCGAATTCAATGTCATACTTACTTATCACACCCATGACATCCGTTGCCGGGAACATCGTCTTCGGCAAGACACTCCCATGCACGTAAACCGACTCGCCCTGGCAGAAGATCGTCCCCTTGCCTTGGTAATAAAGGGTTTCACCTTTCGTGCCCAGATTCAGTACTCCACCCATTTTCACGATCCCCGTGACAGTGAGTGTTCGTGTAGGTTGATCCCAGGATATGGTATTGCCGCCGCTGCCCTCAGTAAACGATGGCGTTTCCCCGGTTATCGTCGTGTGGCTTATGGATGTGGAGTTAGCATTGAGATACTCTTCATACTTTGAATAGGAAGCACCTGTAATGGGATCAGTGTATGGGTTTTGCAGGCTTGGGAATGGGATCCTGTCGCCGAGATCATAGCCCTGGGTATAGCCGTTGTCCGAGTGGACGTTGTCTGTCCCTTGATTGCCGCCATACCCATCGGTCACATAGGTGCCGTCGAGTTTCTCCTTGTAAGCATTCCCTGTTACGTTTGCCTGACCCACCGAAGCGGTACCTGAGACATTGACTTTTCCGTGCTTGACTCTCAGCTCGGCCCAAAGAGTCTGGACTGTCTCGCCGCCGACATCCTCAGTAGGCACCACTGGAATCTTGCTCTGCAACGCGGCGGGGATTCCGCTGTAGTTGTTCCCAATCAAGGCGCTGCCGCCCATGTCGGTCGCCAGATCGGTTGCCGTCAGCGGATCATCATATTGGCCGTTCAAGTTAGCATCCTGATAGGTCTCGGCCGGGCTCCATACGCCATTCCCGTCAACGTCTGTGAACGTCTCTCCAAGAAGGGGTTCGAAGATCCCGTTTCCATTCACATCTATGAATGGCTCGGCCGGGTCCCAAACTCCGTTTCCATTAGTATCCGTGAACGGGTCGCCGTCTCCGAGAATATGGACCGACCCCCGAATATCCACGTTGCCGTTGACGCCTCGGCCTGATTGGCCGATGCCTGCAAAGATTGCGTTGTTCCAGATTCCGATGCTCCTCATCTTCAGACGAACTCTAATGCTTTCGCTGAGGCCTGTATAGTTTGCGGTCGAGGTGATAGTCGCCGTCTTGCTGGTCACGGCAGTCACTACCACGCTGCCGGTGCCGCCGGTCTTCAGGGAATCGAGCACTGTGTCTGTATTGATTGTCTGTGAGCTGATGGTGCCGTCGTTCGCCGATGCCTGGTCTATGATCTGGGCAATGACATATTCAAGCCCGGCCTCCGCCAGATACAGGGTGGCTGCTCTGCGCTCTTCCCTTTTCGCCCTCATCAGGCTTGTGCTGGTGAGAGTGAGATAGGCCAGCCCGAACATGGAAACCATCAGCATGACGATGATTGCCGTCACAAGCGCCGATCCTTCATCCTTACTCTTACCCTTACTCATACTCTTACTCCCCACTCTGGAAGTTGGAAGTTGTCCCGCCTAGGGACGGGATCCCGCCGCCGGCGGGAAACGTTTTCTAGCTATTCCGCAGCTTAACGCTCATCTGCACCAACTTCGGCGTTATCGCTCCGCCCTCCTGATCCGTACCGGTCAGCGTAATCCTCACCAGTTTTGTGCTGACGACCGTATAGACGATGCTTTCCACGTTTTTCGCCAGCAGCGTCGAGTTGGTGCCGTCGTTTCTCCACAGGTATTGACCGGATGGCTCTGTCCCGTTTTCCCCGGAAAGGAAATAAGTGCGTGTCACGCCAGGCGATGTCCGTACATAGTCGCCGGTAGACGTGTCATAATATGGAAATGCAACGACCAGACTGCTGCCGCTGATCGAGGCTGAGCTGCCTTCCTCGATATCCAGGACCAGTCGCCTCATTGCTATGCTCGCATACGTATTCGCGTTCGTTCCGCTTGCGCCTTTCTGCCATACATTGAGCATGCCGATCTGAATGGTAACTGCGCCGAGCAGGACCAGGCTGAGCAATACAGCGCTGATGACCACTTCGATAAGCGTCATACCTTTTCGGTTTTTCAGTGGGTTCGCCATGATTATTGCCTCAACTATGGTCGGAAATCAGAGTATTCAAAGTTATAGTGCCGCCTACTTTTCGGTAACCGGACCAGGTGATAATGACCTCGACCTTCTTAACATTAGCCCAGGGTGTCTGGGTAATAAGGGTTCTCTGCGAACCGCCGGGAAGATCCGCAGGAACGCTGACTTCGTCCGTACCGGGAACCAGGCTGGCATAGCCGGCGGACCGTTTCTCTTCGATCGTCTGCTTCGCCAGGTTTATCGCATAAGTGGTATGGGCGGCCTTAATCCTGGATATCTGCGAAGTGGGGACCGTGGCGGCGAATACCAGTCCGGTGAGCGCCAGTACGAAAACCGCCAGCATGATCTCTACGAGTGTAAAACCTGCAGAGCGCCTCTTTTTCCTTGCTCTTGCTTCCATGGGCCTCAACCTCTTCTCCGCCCGAACGGGCTCAAAAGAAATGCCGCCCAACATACCCATTCATGGCAGGGGCTGGACGGCCTGCTAGTCCACCGCAGGGGGTGGTGCGTCAAGCGCGCCATCCCCTGCGAAACACATCCTTACAGCTCGTGCGGCGGAGTGGTGGTGGCCGCGATGCTGCAGGTCGGGTCGGCACCAATGAGCCCGATGGTGTACACCCCGCCCGACGGACACTCTGGCTCGGCCTTGATGTACAAGCCGGAGCCTGCAATGGCGGTCATAAGCGGGCCGGGATCGGTGTCGCCAGCCTTGGTGTCCATCGCCCACTGCTCTTTCGCCGAATCAATCTGCTTCAGATTCGACACGCAGGCCTTCGCTCGGGAGGTCTCCCTCGCCTTTACGAAGTTGGGCACCGCGATCGCCAACAGGATACCGATGATAAGGACCACGATCATGATTTCAATAAGCGTGAATCCTCTCTCGTCCTTCTTCCTTAATGCTTTCATACTCTGGTGCACCTCCTCTAAGGTTTTACTGTGGTTTGCC